>CAIUCF010000106.1 GCA_903897565.1 uncultured Rhodospirillales bacterium
AAAACATGAGGACGCGACAGCAGCAGGACACGCTCAATTCGAAGGCTACATAGCTCATGTTCCGGGCGGCCTCAGAGTCGGCACGCATTGGGCGGATGCAATCCGCCATTCGTGACGCGGTCGAGATCAATTCTCTTGGTGGGCTGCACCCACCCT
This sequence comes from uncultured Rhodospirillales bacterium, assembly GCA_903897565.1. GTDB lineage: Bacteria > Pseudomonadota > Alphaproteobacteria > ATCC43930 > CGMCC-115725 > CAIXXC01. The sequence continues at coordinate 157 of CAIUCF010000106.1, forward strand.
ATGCATCAGACTGTTTTAGTGATCTGCAATTCGCATCTCATCCCAACCGAAGATCAGGGAGCGGCCAAGAGTCCAACACCGTGCCACCCAATCACCGTCCTCACGACAGCGACGCGGCGATATCAGGGATCGAGCGGACGAGCGTGAGCGGGTCATCGCGGGTGGGCAGAAAACCCCGGCGCTGCCAGAACGCGGCGGCTTCCGGGTCGACGGCGTTGACGAGGAGCGCGCGGCCGCCGATGAGGCTCGCCGCCAAGACACAGCGTTGCAGGGCGTGCTTGACGAGCCCCGTCCCGATCCCGCGGCCGGCCCAGCCGAGATCGGTGGCGAGTTGGCCGAGCAGCAGGCAGGGCACCGGGTCAGGCGGTTGGCCCGTGCGGATCGAGCGCGGCAGGGCGTTCGGGATGACGGCGGTCGGCGCCATGCCGTAGAAACCGACCACGCGGCCGGAATCATGGACGACCAGGACGGCGGTGAAGCCCTTCTCCTGGTTCGAGAGCGCGCGCGTCTTCAGCCAGTGATCGAGCGAGGGTTTGCCGCAGGAGAATGCCGAGACGTCATGCGCCGCGCTGAGCGGCTCAGGAGCCGAGAGACTCAAAGCTCAGCCTTTCGCGACGTAGCCCGGCTCCCAGGGGGCGGGACGCTTCGCCAGTTCGACCATCTCGGGAACGGCGGTCGCGGGCGCCGCCAACACGGCCATGAATGCCGCGAAACCGTCGGCGCTCATGCGGATCAGGCGGCTCTCCATCACGACGTCTTCGGCCGCGCGCACGGCGGCGTCGCGGACGAACTCAGTCCGCGAGCGCCCACGCAAGCCGGCAGCGCGGTCTATCATGGCGATATCCGCCTCGGGCAGGCGCATCGAAATCGGGTGTTCCTTACGGTCGGCGGTGATGGCCATGAGTTACCTCCTATGCGAATATAGAGAGTAGTAGAGCAAACTACAATACACGCTACGCCCTATTCCATCACCTTCGGCGGCCGGCCCAGCAGCACACCCGCATCGGCGGTGATGAGCTGGCCGGTCATCAGCGTCGCCTCGGTGGCGAGCCAGCCGGCAGTCGCGGCGATCTGCTCCGGGGTCGCCACGGTCTCCAGCGCCGCGCTGCGGGCGAAGCTATCGCGGACCTTGGCGTAGGCGGCCTCGCCGACGCCCTCGCGCAGCCAGCGGCCCTCGATCATGCCCGGCAGCACGGCGTTGACCCGGATGGCCGGCGCGAGATTGCGCGCGAGCGCCAGGGTCAGGGTGTTGAGCGCGCCCTTCGAGGCGGCATAGGCGTAACAGCTGCCGGTGCCGTTGGCGCCGGCGACCGAGGAGACGTTGACCACCGCGCCACCCGCCGTCATCAGCGGCACGCGCGTGCGTACCATCTGATAGACGCCGGTGACGTTGACCGCGAAGATGCGGGCGAAATCATCGGCGTCGAGCGCCTCCAGATCGGACATCGGCCGGAACAGGGTGGTGCCGGCGCTGTTGATCAGCACCGCGACCCCGCCCCAACGGTCGCGGGCGGCGGCCGCGACCTTGCGGCAGTCGGCATCCTCGGCGACATCGCCCTGGACCGTGATTGCATCGGATCCTGCCGCCCGGCATCGCGCCGCCACCGCGGCCGCGGCATCGCCACTGGCGCGATAATTGATCAATACGTCATAGCCCCTGGCCGCGAACCAGTGCGCACAGGCGGCGCCGACGCCGGTCGCGGCGCCGGTGATGACCGCTACAGGTCGTGACGTCATGGCTTTCCTCCCTCAAACGGCGTGCTGGTGACGCGATACCGGATCGGCCGCAGCCAGCGCGCGTAGAACCGTGAAAACATGTTCATAAAATGTTCCATGTGAAACAGCCCGCAGAAAAGGGTAGTGTCTCAGTTTGAAAATGGATGGGGTTGGCCCGACTTATATCAAGTTCCTTGACGCAAGCCTGGGGTTGTCGAATTCTGGAAGGAACTAGAGTCTTTCACCGAATGTTCATTTTCGATTGGAACAATGCCCGTACGTCCTCCGCACCCCATCAAAGAGATCGAGGACGCTGTGAGCTACGCGGAGTCAAATGGTTGGTGGTATGATCCTTGCTATGG
>CAIUCF010000107.1 GCA_903897565.1 uncultured Rhodospirillales bacterium
CTGATGGCCCGCACCGAGGGGCCGGGGGCCGGCGGCATCACCGCCTTCATCGTCCCCGCGGGTCTGCCCGGACTCTCGCTCGGCAAGAACGACAAGAAGATGGGCCAGCGCGGGACCCGGACCTGCGACGTCATTCTCGACAATGTCCGCGTCCCGGCTGCCAACATCATCGGCGGCGTCCCGGGCAAGGGCTTCAAGACGGCGATGAAGGTGCTCGACAAGGGGCGCCTCCACATCTCGGCGATCGCCTGCGGGATGGCCGACCGCATTCTCCAGGAAAGCGTCTGCTATGCCCAGGAGCGCAAGCAGTTCGGCCAGCGCATCGGCGATTTCCAGCTGATCCAGGCGATGCTCGCCGACAGCCAGTCGGAGCTCTATGCCGGCTGGTCGATGGTCCAGGACTGCGCCCGGCGCTATGATGCCAAACCGCGCGGTCAGAGCGACCCGGACGTCAGCATGCGGGCCTCATGCTGCAAGCTGTTCACCAGCGAGATGGTCGGCCGCGTCGCCGATCGCGGCGTCCAGATCCATGGCGGCGCGGGCTATATGCGCGAATACAAAGTCGAGCGCTTCTATCGCGACGTCCGCCTGCTGCGCCTCTACGAGGGCACGACCCAGATCCAGCAACTGATCATCGGCAAGCACCTCATCGGTCGCCCCTGACCGCCGTCGCAGCCAAGATCCGCGTCGCGGCGCCCGCGGCATGACCATCATCACAGGTTAGAGTTCGCACCAGTCCGACGGCGACGATGGCAGCGCGCCTGCCGGCACCTCAGAGCTCATGACATTATTCTACATTTATTTTCCGTTATATTTTTTAAGATTGACGCAATTATTCTGTTGAATATGCTAATTTAGTGTCTTAGATGATCACAATAACAGTCGCCTAACCCTATCTCAACCGCGTCATGGATCGTCCAGGACGGACCAAGCGAGAAGGGTCCCGCGGTAACGACGCAAGAAACAGGGAGAGCCGACCATGGCACGTCAGATCAGGTTTAACGCCTTCGACATGAATTGCGTCGGCCACCAATCGCCGGGCTTGTGGGCGCACCCGCGCGATCGGTCATGGCAGTACAAGGATCTCGACTACTGGCAGGACCTCGGCCGCATTCTCGAGCGCGGCATCTTCGACGGTATCTTCATCGCCGACGTCATCGGCTATTACGACGTCTACAAGGGCTCGAATTACCACGCGATCCAGCAGGCAGCGCAAATCCCGGTCAACGATCCCCTGCAACTGGCAGCCCCGATCGCCCTGGCCACGAAGCATCTGGGCATCGGCATCACCGCCTCCACGAGCTTCGAGCACCCCTACACCTTCGCCCGGCGGCTTTCGACCCTCGACCACCACACCAAGGGGCGGATCGGCTGGAACATCGTGACGTCCTATCTCGAGAGTGGCGCCAAGAATGTCGGCCAGACCGGGCTCGAGGGGCACGATAATCGCTACGAGGTCGCCGACGAATATGTCGAGGTCCTCTACAAGCTGCTCGAAGGCAGCTGGGAGGACGATGCCGTCGTCCGCGACCGCGTCAACCGCATCTTCACGCACCCGGAAAAGGTCCACGAGATCGGCCACAAGGGCAAATACTTCGACGTGCCGGGCTATCATCTCTGCGAGCCGTCGCCGCAACGTACCCCCGTGCTGTATCAGGCCGGCGCCTCCGGCTCCGGCAAGGCCTTCGCAGCGGGCCATGCCGAGTGCGTGTTCTCGGCCTCCCCGACCAAAGCGATCCTGAAGGCGTATGTGGCCGACATCCGCGCCGGTGCCGCGCGCGCCGGGCGCGATCCGGCCAAGGTTTTCATCTACGCCCTGGCGACGATCATCACCGGTGAGAGCGACGCGGCGGCGCAGGCCAGGTTCGAGGAGTACAAGCAGTATGCCTCCTACGACGGCGCGCTGGTGTTCATGTCCGGCTGGAGCGGGGTCGATTACGGCCAGTACGCGCCGACCGACCTGATCAAGGAGGTCAAGAGCAACGCCATCGCCTCGATGCTCGAAAATTTCGGCGGCCGCGATCGCTCTTGGACGATCGACGAACTGGCCCAGTTCGGCGGGATCGGCGGGATGGGCCCGATCTTCGTCGGTGGGCCGCAGACGATCGCCGATATCCTGCAGCAATGGGTGGACGAGACCGATGTCGACGGCTTCAATCTCGCCTATGCGGTGACGCCGGAGAGCTTCGAGGACGTCGTCGCCCATGTCGTGCCCGAGTTGCAACGACGCGGCGTGTATCCGACCGCGTACCGTCCGGGAACCCTGCGCGAAAAGCTGTTCGGCGACGGCCCCTATCTGCCGGCCACGCATCCCGCCGATCGCTATCGCGACATCGAGGCCGTAAAGCGAGGCGACGCCGACCGGGCGGCCGGCGAGACTGCTCTGCGCCGGCACATCGTCGAGCCGGTTTAACTGCTCCCTCTCCCCGGCGCCAGCGCCCCAGGAACCAGTCCCATGACCTCCCCCATCGCTACACCAGACAAGATCAATGTGTTCTGGTTCCTGCCGACCCATGGCGACGGCCATTACCTCGGCACGGCCGAGGGCGGCAGACCCGTTGACCTCCACTATCTGCGCCAGGTCGCGCAGGCTGCCGATTCGCTCGGCTACTACGGCGTGCTGATCCCCACCGGCAAGAGTTGCGAAGATTCCTGGTTGGTCGCGTCGGCCTTGGCGCCGCAGACCGAAAACCTGCGCTTCCTCGTGGCGTTCCGCCCCGGCCTGCAGCCCCCGACCCTAGCCGCCCGACTGGCGGCTACCCTGGACCGGCTCTCCAATGGCCGGGTCCTGATCAATATCGTCACCGGCGGCGATCCGGTCGAAAACCGCGGCGACGGCATCTTTCTCAATCACGCCGACCGCTACCTGCTGACCCAGGAATTTCTCGACATCTATCGGCGGCTCATGGCCAACGAGACCGTCGATTACCATGGCAAGCACCTCCGCGTCGAAGGCGCCCAGATCCTGTTCCCGCCGGTGCAGGAGGGTGGACCGCCACTCTATTTCGGCGGCTCTTCTCCCGAGGCGATCGATGTCGCCGCCGATCACGTCGACAAGTACCTGACCTGGGGTGAGCCGCCGGCACAGGTGGCCGAGAAGATCGCGATCGTCCGCGAGGCCGCGGCGAAGCGCGGCCGCAGCCTCAGTTTCGGCATCCGGCTCCATGTCATCGTCCGCGAAACCAGTGCCGAGGCCTGGGCGGCGGCGGAGCGGTTGATCAGCAAGCTCGACGAGCAGACGATCGAGAGCGCGCAGAGCATCTTCGCCCGCATGGATTCCGAGGGGCAGAAGCGGATGAGCGCCCTGCATCGCGGGCGACGCGACAGCCTGGAGGTCAGCCCCAATCTATGGGCAGGCGTAGGGCTGGTCCGCGGCGGCGCCGGCACCGCGCTGGTCGGCAATCCCCAGGAGGTCGCGGCGCGAATCACGGAATATCAGGCCCTCGGCATCGACAGCTTCATCCTCTCGGGTTACCCTCATCTCGAAGAATCCTATCGTTTCGCGGAGCTTGTCATGCCGCTGCTGCCGCTGGCACATGGCGCGCGACGTCTCGATGTCCGGGGCACCAATACCGGCCCCTTTGGCGAGACCATCGCCGGAGATCGTCGCCCGCGCGCCGCCCAATCGTGACCTCTGCCCCGGAATCTGCCGTCGGTCCGCGGATCGCGGTCGTCGGCGGTGGCTTCAGCGGCGCCGTGTTCGCGGTCCAACTGCTCCACAAAGCTGTCAGACCCTTCTCAATCACTGTCATCGAGCCCAGGGACAATCTTGGTGCCGGCGTCGCCTATGGCACTTCCGATCCAGCACACCGGATCAATGTGCCGGCCTCGCGCATGATCGTCTTCCCGGAGGACCCGACCGATTTCGACCGTTGGTTCCGCGGAAGCCCTGAGCTCGACGCCGATCCCGACGCGATTTGGCACGATGGCCATGCCTATCCGAGCCGCGCGGCATTCGGACGGTATATCGCCGGCCTCCTGGCCTCGGCTGCGGCGTCACGACCGGATCGCACCATCAGCCATCGGCGCACGGCCGCGACGTCAGTGCGTCGTCACGCCGGCGGATATACCATCGACCTCGGCGACGGCTCCCGGCTTGAGGCCGATCTGGTGGTGCTCGCGGTCAGCCACCCGCCGCCTGCGGTGCCGGGGATCGTCAGTGCTGCGCTCGGCGAGGCCGCCGACGTCATCGCCAATCCTTGGCGCCGGGACGCGCTCACCGCTGTCGATGCCGATGATGACGTCCTCATCATGGGTACCGGGCTGACGATGGCCGATGTCGTCGCCTCCCTGACGTTGCGCGGCCATCGCGGCAAGATCGTCGCGTTTTCACGGCGCGGATTGCTGTCGCGCGGTCACGCCGGCTTCACCAACCCTTACCCGTGGTTTGGCGAGAACAGCCCGCCGTTATCGGCTCTGGCCCTGGTCAGGAGATTGCGCAGCCTGATCGAGGAGGCGGCACGGCAGGGATTGCCGTGGCAGGGTGTGATCGACGATGTCCGAGCGCATGGTCGACGGGTCTGGCGGGCTTTGCCGCCTGCCGAGCGAGCGCGCCTGCTGCGCCATTTGCGGCCGTTCTGGGATGTCCACCGCTACCGCATCGCGCCGCAGGTCGAAACGGTCATCCAGCAACGCCAGGAAAATGGTTCGCTCCGAGTCCTTGCGGCCTCGCTGCAATCGCTCGATCGCCAGGATGGCAAGATCGGCGCGACGCTCCGCCCCCGCCATGCGGCCGCAGGCGTTCTCGAAACCATCGTCGTCGATAAGGTGATCGTCACCACCGGCCCCGCCCACGGCGATGTGATCTCCGGCAATCCCGCACTCGCCAGCCTGGCGAAAGCCGGCTTGCTCTCGGCCGACCCGCTCGGGCTCGGCATCGCGGTCAACGCGGTTTCCGAGGTGATCGCCGCGGATGGCAGTACGGCCGAGACGCTGCTCGTCGCCGGACCGCTGGCGCGTGAACAATATGGTGAACTGATGGGCCTGCCCCAGGTCTCGGCGCACGCACTCGAAATCGCCGAGAAGGTCGCGGCGTGGCTGGCGGTCACGCCGCCCGTTTCGTGAACCGGATCGGCAGTTCCTTCAGGGGGCGGAAGTTCAGGCTGAGCACGTAGGGCGCCGCCGGCATGTCGCGGGAGAGCGCGAAATTATCCATGCGCTCGAGCAGGATCTTGATCGCCGCCTGGATCTCCTGACGGGCGAGCTGCTGGCCGAGGCAATAATGAATGCCGAGCCCAAAGCCGAGATGGGAATTCGCATTCGTCCGCTCGATATCGAAATTCCGCGGCTCGGGGAATTTCGCGGCATCCTGGTTGGCCGCACCGAAGCGCAGGAGCAGCGTATCGCCGGCCTTGAGGTCCGTCCCATTCAGGGTGACGTCGCGGGTGACGCTGCGCATGATACCCTGCACCGGACTTTCAAAACGCAAGGTCTCCTCGACGAAATTCTTCAGCAGCTCGGGCCGCGCTCGCAGCTTTGCGAGTTGGTCCGGGTAGAGGATCAACAGCCACAACCCATGGGCGATCGCGCTGGTCGTGGTCTCGTAGCCGCCGGTTATCAGTTGATTCAACAGATTCTGGAGCTCGTGAACCGTAAACGGCTCCTCACCCTCCTGAGCCGAATGCACCAGGTTCGAGATCAGATCGCCGGTCGGGTTCACGCGCCGGGCTTCGAAAATCTCCGCGAGATAGTGCTGGGCATCGAGCTCAATCTCGGCGATTTCACGCAGCCGCTCGTCGCTCATCACCTCGTTGCTGGTGGCAAGCATCGCCAGCGCCCACTTCTGGAAGCGGGCGAACTCGTTCTTGTCGAGACCGAGTTGCTCACCGAGAATCATGCCGGGCAAGGGCAACGCAAACTCCGAGATCAGCTCGCATTCTCCCCGCTCGATGAAGCGATCGATCAGTTGATGCGCCAGTGCCTCGATCTGCGGCAAGATCTCCCGCACGCGCTTCGGCGTGAAGACCCGGTCGACCAGGCGGCGATGCGTGGAGTGCTTCGGCGGATCGGTACGGTGGAGGACATGGACATGCTCCCAGCCCTTTTCCTTCAGGATCGCCTGATATCGGCGACCATTGTCGCCCTGCAGCGCCTCCATCGCGAGGAGGACGTTCGAATAGTTTGTCGTGTCCAACAACACGGCCCGGACGTCTTCGTAGCGGCTTACGACGTAAATGCCGGTCTCCGGCATCCGATAGACCGGCCGCTCCTCGTGCAGTCTCTGGTAAAACGCCCAAGGGTCAGCCTGAACCTGCGGGTCAAGCAAACTGAAGTCAGATAAAGCCCCTCTTGGGCACCCTGTCGCAGTCGAAGCCATCAGATAACCTCGCGTTTTTCTTATTATTTCTTGCTCTTTTGGCGGCGGACTCGGGTCGCAGCAGGTGCCGGCTCACTGGTAGGCTTAAGGCGAGAGCGGTGACCGCTCCCTAAAACACTGCATCAATTGAGCCGATCGAGCAATATCGATCGAACCGGGGCTTTCGCGCCGCCGTCGGCGGACCTGCCACCGAACCGCCGTTCCATGGTCCTTAAGCCGGCGACGACGGCGATCCCGCCGGCGCCAAATTGTCTTGACCGCCCCGCCTCCCCTCCATAGCGTTTCTCTCGGCTCTCGACCAATACCCCAACAAGAACCCCGGTCAACGGGTGTGGCGCGACGCGATCGTCGCCGCAATAAGAATAGAGGGAGGTTCCCGTGCCAAACGATCAGACGCCGGAATATGATGTCGTCATCCGCGGGGGCCGCATTGTCGACGGAACACGCATGCCGTCTTTCCTCGGCGACATCGCGATCAAGAATGGCAAAATCGCCGATGTTGGCAGCATCACCGGCACGGGCCGAGAGGAGATCGACGCCCGCGGATTGATCGTCGCGCCGGGTTTTGTCGACAACCACACCCATTACGACGCCCAGCTCAACTGGGACCCCTATGCATCGCAATCCTGCTGGCACGGCATCACCACCGTCGTCATCGGGTTGTGCGGCTTCGGTTTTGCGCCCTGCCGGCCGGAGGACCGCGAGCGCGCGATGCGGCGCATGACCCGGGTCGAAGCCATCCCCTATGAGGCGATGAAACTCGGCATGCGTTGGGATTGGGTGACGCAGGACGAATTCCTGAAGTCCTTCGAACGTGCCGGCATCGGCGTCAACGTGGCGAGCTATATCCCGCATAGCGCGATCCGCGCCTATGTCCTTGGTGGGGAGGACAACAAGCGCAGCGAACTGACCCCTGACGAACTCGAGCAGATGAAGGAGCTGGTCCGCGACGGCTATCGCGCCGGCGCTCTAGGAATCTCGACCGATCAGAATCTGATCGACCGCGACTATGACGGCGGCATGCTGCCGAGCACGATCGCGACCAATGAGGAACTCGAAGCCCTGGTTGCGGTGGCCCGCGAATTCAATGTCGGCTCAATGGAGATCACCCCGCCGAACATGCATATCGGCGAGACCGAGATCGCCCAACTCAAGCGGCTTTCCGTGGTCTCCGGCCGTCCGGTCATCCACAACACCCTGATCGAATCGGCGCACCTGCCGGGCGCCTGGAAGCGGGCGCTGGACCATCTCGAGGCGGCGAACAAGGATCACCGGATTTTCGCCACCGCTGTGGTCCATGGCATCGGTTCGTTGTTCAGCCTGCTCGAATACAATCTGTTCGATGACATGCCGGCCTGGAACAAGGCGCTCGCCTGCCCGGTCGAGCAGCGCATCGCCAATCTGAAGGATCCCGCGATCCGGGCGCTGCTGGCCGATGACGTAGCGCACCATCTCAATCGGGTGTGGTCGGGGCGCTGGAACCGAATGCGGGTGCGCGAGAGCGAGCTTAAGCAGTATGTCGGACGCTACATCAGCGAGATCGCCGAGAGCGAAGGCAAGACTCCCATCGACGCGTTCTGCGACATCGCCGCGGCCGAGGGGCTGCGCACGATGTTCTACATCGAGGATCAGATCAATTCCGACGACAAGGCCAATGCCGAGATCGTCGCCCATCCCTATGTCATCCCCGGCGCGTCCGACGGCGGCGCGCATACCCAATTCCTGTCGATGGGCAAATACCCGACGGTGATGTTGTCGAAATGGGTGCGCGACGAAAAGGTGATGAGCCTGGAGGAGGCGCATTGGCGGCTCTCCCATATGGCGGCCTCCTCGATCGGTCTCGAGGGGATCGGCACCTTGGAACGCGGCATGCCGGCGGATGTGGTCGTCTACGACCTCGCCAATCTCCGGGTCACGCCGGACGAGCCGTTCTACGAGGGGATCCTCGGCGGGGGCAAGCGGCTGATCGAAAAGGCCGACGGCTATCGCTATATCTTCGTCAACGGGGTGATGACGTTCAAGGACGGCGAGTGTACCAACGCCCTGCCGGGCCGCGTCGTGAGAACCGCCGCTTATCGGCCCCGGAGCGAGAAGATCGCGGCCGAATAGCGATCGGAATGTTGCCTGCCGATCACAGCGCCACCCGGCGACCGCTGGCGGCAGACCGCTCGATCGCATCCAAAAGCCGGTGGCGGACGACCGCGGCAGCAAAATCCGCAACCGGATAGGTCGCGGCGTCGCCCTTGGCGAACTCGGCATAGACTTCGGCGACATTGACGGCTTGGCCGGTGATCTCCGGCGGCGTCAACCGGTAGTGGGCGGGGATCGCCAGTTCGCTCAAGCCGACGTCGCCGTTGTGGCCGCCGCGCAATGTCAGCTCCGACATCTGCGCGTGGCCAGTGGGCGCTGTGATTTCGAGGTCTCCCTCGGTCCCGTTGATCTCCCAGCGCAGATTGGTGCCGCGACAGATGCCGCCGCGGTAATGCACGGCGACGGCGACTCCGCTCTCGAGGATGCCATTCACCATGACCTGGTCGTCGGCAGCCATCGGGAATTCCTGTTGCGTCTCCAACACCAGATAGCTCTCCCGTCGCATCGCCAAGGTCGCCGACACGTCGCGAAATTCTCCCAAGCACGAGCAGAGCGCGTCGATCGTGTGGCCGAACGGGATCGACAGCAAGGTCGCGCCATTGGTTCGGTCATAAAGATACTGGTTGCGGGCATTGATGCTTGGACCCCAGACGCGGCCGGAGCCGACGAGAGTGGTGGACAGGACCTTCCCGAGATAGCCGTCGCGAACGAGATCGCGAACATAGCGAATGACGGGCGACGCTCGCGCCTGCAGACCGACAATCGTGCGTATCCCCAAGGCCTTGGCTCGATCGGCCATCGCGATTGCCTCTTGGAGGCCATTGCCGAGCGGCCATTCGCAATAGACCATCTTGCCGGCCTCCAGTGCCGCCGATACCAGGGTATGGTGGTGCGGGACCTTGACGGTGATCGCGACCAGATCGACGGACGGGTCAGCAGCAAGCGACGCCACGTCGCCGAAGGCTCGAGGAATCCCGAGTGCCGCAGCGGCAGCCGTGGCCGAGGCCAGGCTACTACTGGAGACGGCGACGATCTCGTAGGCCGGCAATGCCCTCAGCGCGGGAACATGCGCGGTCGCGGCCCAGCTGTCGCCCGGCGTCAGCCCAGA
>CAIUCF010000108.1 GCA_903897565.1 uncultured Rhodospirillales bacterium
GCACCGGGGGAACGGAATCATGCCAAAATGAGAGACGAGAGCGTCACGATCCCGATGCCGGCCGAGCCCTCGACGCCCCTCCCGGCTGAGCCATCGACTCCCATGATCGCCCAGTTCCTGGGCATCAAGAACCAGCATCCCGACGAGTTGCTGTTCTACCGGATGGGCGATTTCTACGAGCTGTTCTTCGAGGACGCCCAGAAGGCCGCAGCCGCCCTCGACATCACCCTGACGCGGCGCGGCAAGCATGATGGCCGCGACATCCCGATGTGCGGGGTGCCGGTGCATGCCGCCGACAACTACCTCGCGCGGCTGATCCGCCAGGGCTACCGCGTCGCGATCTGCGAGCAGACCGAGGATCCGGCCGAGGCCAAGAAGCGCGGCGGCAAGCAGCCGGTGCGCCGCGCCGTCGTCCGCATCGTCACCGCCGGCACCATCACCGAAGACCATCTGCTCGACGCCCGCCGCCATAATTTCCTGGCCGCCGTCGCCGAGGTCGCGGGCGAACTGGGCATCGCCTCGGTCGACATGTCGACCGGCGAGGTCGAATTCCAGGCGGTCGCGGCCGAAGGGCTCGGCGCGGCGCTGGCGCGGTTGTCGCCGGGCGAGATCCTGATCTCCGAGCGCCTCGCCGAGAAACCGGCACTGGCCGAGATCGTCGCGGAATGGCGCGCGGTGATGACGCCGCTGCCGCATCCGCGCTTCGACAGCGAGGCGGGACGGCGTCGCCTCGCCAAGCTCTATGGCGTCGGCACGCTCGACGGTTTCGGCGTGTTCGGGCGGGCGGAATACGCCGCCGGCGGCGCGCTGGTCGATTACATCGAGCTGACGCAGCAGGGCAGGGTGCCGACCCTGGCGCCGCCGCGGCGCCTGATCGCCGGGGCGGTCATGGAGATCGACGGCGCGACACGGCGCAATCTCGAGCTTGCGGCGACGCTCAACGGCGAGCGGGCGGGCAGCCTGCTGGCGACCATCGACCGCACCATCACCGGGGCCGGCGCCCGTCGCCTCGCCGCCGACCTCGCCGGCCCGCTCACAGATGCCACGGCGATCGATGCGCGGCTCGACCTCGTCGAGCTGTTCGTGCGCGACCAGCGGCTGCGGGTGGAGTTGCGCGAATTGCTGCGGCAATCACCCGACATGCAGCTCTCGCTGTCGCGGCTCGTGCTCGCCCGCGGGGGGCCACGCGATCTCGCCGCGATCGGCGAAGGGCTCGCCCTGACGGCGCGGTTGCGGCCGCTGCTCGCCTCGGTGGCGCCCGGCGCCGGTGGCCCGCTGTTGCCGCATCTCGAAGCGCAGCTCGGTGAACATGACGCGTTGATCGAGCTGCTGCGCCGTGCGCTGGCGCCGGAATTGCCGTTGCTGGCCCGCGATGGCGGCTTCATCGCGCCCGGCTACGCGCCCGATCTCGACGAATGGCGGAGCTTGCGCGACGAGAGCCGGCGGCTGATCGCCAATCTCCAGACCCGCTATGTCGGCGAGACCGGGGTATCCAGCCTCAAGATCCGCCACAACAACGTGCTGGGCTACTACATCGAGGTGCCGCCGGGTCAGGCCGAGCGCATCGACAGCGGCCCGGGCGGTCGCTTCATCCATCGCCAGACCCTGGCGAGCGCGATGCGCTTCACCACGGTCGAGCTCAGCGAGGTCGAGACCCGGGTAGCCCAAGCCGGTGACCGCGCCCTGGCGCTGGAACTCGAGCATTTCGAGATGCTGTCGGGTCAGGTGACGGGTCATGCCGACGCCATCCAGCGCGCCGCGACGGCGCTCGCCGCGCTTGACGTCGCCGCCAGCCACGCCGATCTAGCGGTGACCGAGCGCTATGTCCGCCCGGTGATCGAGGACGGCGTCGCCTTCGAGATCGAGAATGGCCGCCATCCCGTGGTCGAGGCC
>CAIUCF010000109.1 GCA_903897565.1 uncultured Rhodospirillales bacterium
ATACCCACGGCGACCAGCAGTTGCCGCATCGCGTCGGCGAGATCGCCGAACGGATCGCGCCGGTCGAGCCCCTTGGTCGATCCGCCGTATCCGGGCATGTCGGGGATGAGGAGGCGGAAATCGCGTGCGAGCCCGGGGATGTTGCGCACATAATTCGAGAGGCCCGATGCTCCCGGGCCGCCACCGTGGAGCATGAGCAGCGGAGGACCGTTGCCGGTTTCGTTCAGGAGGATGTCGCGATGACCGACACGGACAATGCGCGTAGTCGTCTCGGCGTGATCGGGGTTCGATACCATGGTGCGGCCTCAGGTCGCTGGGAGTTGCTAAAAATGACGATAATGTCATAATGACAAGAACGTCAATATGAAAATCTTCGAGATTGGCCGGAAGCGCCGCGCCGTGGAGTCCGCCCCGTGACCACGCTCAATTCGACGGACCATCGCTCGCGCGTTGCTCAGGAACGCCGGGAGCGCATGCGGCAGCGCCTGATCGAGAGCGCCATGCTGGTTTTTGCGGAAAAGGGCGTCGACGCGAGCGTGATCGACGACGTCATCGCGGCGGCGAACGTGTCGCGGGGCAGCTTCTATAATTATTTCCGGACGAATACCGAATTGCTCGGCGCCGTCGGCGAACAGCTGGGCAACGAGATGATGCAGATCATCGAGCCTCTCGTCGGCGGGATTGCCGATCCGGCAGCGCGAATCGCGACCGGGCTCAGGCTCTACCTCTGGCTCGCCCAGGAATATCCGTTGCTTGGGCGCTTCGTCTCACGGGCGGGGTTGAGCGCGCTCAGTCCCAATAGTCTCGTATTCGAATATCTGCCTCCGCATCTTGTCGCCGGCGTGGCGCTGGGTCGGTTCGTAGATACCGGGATCGAGGTCGCCCTCGACCTGATCGCAGGGACGATGTTGCTGGCGCTGTCTCGGATCAGCCGGGGCGAGATTGTGCCGGATTATGACGCGCAGGTCGTCGCGACCGTGATGATGGGGCTCGGCGTTCCCGTGGAGGAGGCGAGGCGTCTGGCGCGTATGTCGCCGCCCGCGGTGACGATAGCCGACGGCACGCTCCTCGCCAGAAGCGTGTCCCTGGACGCGGCGACCTAGCGCCATCTGCTCTCTGGCCAGCCGCGCAGAGGGGGAAGCTCGTTCGCTCAGATCGAGGACGGCGTGCATGTGGCTTGACGTCCCATTCGCATCGGCGTATCGATTGTAGGACATTTTACGACTACAATCTGACAAGGGAGCCGATCATGGACCTGACCCAAAGCGCCAAGAGCGCGGAACTCGCCGTCCGCCTGCAAGACTTCATGGCGGAGCACATCTACCCGAACGAGCGCCGCTACTATCTCGAAGCCGAGCGGCTCGGGCCGTGGAAGAGCTACCCGATCGTCGAGGAATTGAAGCCGCTCGCGCGCAAGGCGGGACTGTGGAACCTGTTCCTGCCGGCCAAGCATGGTCCTGAAGGCCTCACCAACCTCGAATACGCCCCGCTCTGCGAGATCATGGGCCGCAGCACCTTCGCGCCCGAGATCTTCAACTGCGCCGCGCCCGATACCGGCAATATGGAGACGATCCTGCGCTACGGCACGCCGGAGCATCACGAGCGTTGGCTGAAGCCGTTGCTCGCCGGCGAGATTCGCTCCAGCTTTGCCATGACTGAACCCGAAGTCGCCTCGTCCGACGCGACCAATGTCTGCAGCTCGATCGTGCGCGACGGCGACGAATACGTCATCAACGGCCGCAAATGGTACACCACCGGCGCCACCGATCCGCGGCTCGGCATCATCATCTTCATGGGCAAGATCCAGCCCGAAGCCGACGATCCCTACAAGGCGCAGTCGATGATCCTGGTGCCGCCCTCGACCCCGGGCGTGCGCGTGATCCGGCCGCTGCCGATCCTCGGCTATTACGGCGCGCCGGATCGTGCCTCGGAGGTCGAGTTCACCAATGTCCGCGTGCCGGTGAGCAATATCCTGCTCGGCGAGGGTCGTGGCTTCGAAATCGCGCAAGGCCGGCTCGGGCCGGGGCGCATCCATCACTGCATGCGCCTGATCGGGTTGAGCGAGCGGGTGCTGGAGCGGATGTGCCGGCGCGCCGAGATCCGCCATCCCTTCGGCAAGGCGCTGTCGGAGCAGACGGTGACGCTGGAGCGCATCGCCGAAGCCCGCATCATGATCGAGCAGGCGCGGTTGCTGACCCTGAAGGCCGCCTGGATGATGGACACCGTCGGCAACAAGGAAGCCAAGCAGGAAATCGCGATGATCAAGGTCGCAGCGCCCCTGATGGCGCAGAAGATCGTCGATTTCGCGATCCAGGCCTTCGGCGGCGGCGGTACCAGCAATGATCATTTCCTCGGCATGGCCCTCGCCATGGCGCGGCTGCTGCGGCTCGCCGACGGCCCGGACGAGGTTCATCGCAACCAGATCGCCAAGCTGGAGATCCGCCGTCACCGCAACGTCGATCCCCACCGCACCGGCGGCCATGGCCATGTCCTGACCCTGGAGGAAGCCGATGAGATCGCCCGCGACGGCATGTGGCCCAAGCCGGCGGATTTCCGTCACGCCCTCTAGCCGGATGCCGGACAGCCGTTCACCCGCTCGCCTCGAGAGCCCGCGCGATGTCGTCTTCCGCGACATCATCCGCGGGCTCTACGAGGGCCGCTTCGCGCCCGGCCAACGTCTCGTCGAGGGGGATCTCACCACCCTCTACGGGGTCAGCCGCGGTCCGGTACGCGAAGCGCTGAGCCGGCTCGCGGCCGAAGGCATCGTCGATCTGCGGCCGCAGCGCGGTGCCGTGGTGCGGCGGCTGTCGCGGGAAGAGGCGATCGACATCATGCGTGTCGTCGGCAGCCTCATGGGGCTGGCGGCGCGGCTTGCAGTCCGCCGCATCGACGAGCCCGGCATGGCGGCGCGGCTGGAGGC
>CAIUCF010000110.1 GCA_903897565.1 uncultured Rhodospirillales bacterium
AATCGATATAGTCGCGCGCCTCGGCATCGGAGAGCGGGCTGATGGCGCACCGGATTGCGATGCGCTGCCCCAACTGGCGAAACTCATGGCTGTCCATGATTTTCCGGAATTCGGTCTGTCCGATCAGCAGGAACTGCAGAAATCCCGCGCGGGTCGCCGCCATGTTCGAAACCAGACGAATGAACTCCAGAGTATCCGGCGGGAGCAATTGCGCCTCGTCGATCACGAACGTCACGCGTTTGCGCGGGTCAGCACTGGCGTTCGCACACAGGGCGCGATCAACCGCATCGATATCCTGGATCGTCAACGCATCGCTTCCTGCCACCCCGGCGGCGTCGGCCAGCATCTGGGTCACTTTGTCGGGGCCGATAAGCGGGTGACTTGCCTCCACGACGGTAACCGGTTCAGACCCCACCCGCTCCAGGGCCGCTTTCAGCACGGTGGATTTCCCGACCCCGACCTCGCCCAGAATCGCGACGAACGGCTTGCGTTCGTGTACGCCATAAACCAGCGTGGCGAGCGCCTCTCGGTGGGTTTCGCTCAGGTAGAGAGGGTGCGAGGGCGGGATCACCCCGAATGGATCGGACCTGAACTGGTAAAAGCTACGATACATCGGCGCCTGCCTGGACAGGGCTGGCGACGATCGGGCGAGGCGTGTTCACAAGGCTTCGTCTCCGTCGGGTTCGAGCTACTAACCCTCAGACGAGCCTTTGGACGCTTGAGCCGGTCAGTGACCGCGGGCGGGCTTTGGTTTTCAGCTAGAGCTGACGGGATTGGCCCCTATTCACGGTGCCGGTCGTGACCGGGGGTGCCGCGCTTTTGTCGAGGCACTGCGTGTAGGCCGCGAGAGGGGGGATCGTTCCGTGCTGGATTTCGCCTCGCAACGTGTACCAAGCCGGGGTGACACCCGGCGGCGGCTCCATCGCGGTGATGCAGCTGCCGAGCGCCGGCGGCATGTCCCACCCGGCATACATGCTGATGCAATAGCGGATCAGCTGCTTGCGACAGGCGGGATGGGTGTCGGCCCGCGCTATCATCGGCGCGAGCAGCATCGCGGCAAACAAGATCGTTCTGGTCATCGACATCACGGCCTCCTGACCTTTATACGGCGCCCCGCGGCGCTTGGATGCCCTATCCGCGCTTGCCGATCACCATCAGGGTCGAGGTGCCGTGGGCGAGGATCTTGCCCTCGCGGTTGGTGACCCGGATCTCGGTCGAGATGATCTGCCGGGTCTGCGAGACGACACGGCCCTCGGCGCGCACCGTGCCGGTCGTGGCGGTGATCGGCCGCGAGAAATTGCCCTTGGTCTCGATGGTGGCGTAGGCGGTATCGGCGGGGAGCAGGGTATGCGCCGCGCAGCCGCCGGCGCTGTCGATCAGGGTCAGCGCCCAGCCGCCATGGATGCCGCCCATCGGGTTGAGCAGATGCGGGCCGGGCTCGCCTTCGAAAATGGCGACGCCGTCGCCGACCTCGATCAGTTTCATCGACATGCCCTCGGCGATCGGCGGGCCGGGGAATTTGCCGTCGATCCAGCCCTGGAGGAACTCGCGGCCGGAAAGCCCGGCGATCTCTTCAAGGCTGACGACGCCGAAGCGTGGGGTGGGGGCTTCCGACATGGTGTCACTTCCTTAATTAAAGTAACTTATAGTCGGCGAAACAGCGGGTTTTCGGAACCCGTCCCAAATGCATGGCGCCCTGACGAAAAACGGGATCGTCGTTAACGAAGCCCACCTTTCGCCGTGATGAACGCCACGATCTCGTCGACGCCGAGCATGGTCTTCATGTTGGTGAACAGGAACGGGCGCTCGCCGCGCATCTTGCGGGCGTCGCGGTCCATGATCTCGAGCGAGGCGCCGACCAGCGGGGCGAGGTCGATCTTGTTGATGACCAGCAGGTCGCTGCGGGTGATGCCGGGGCCGCCCTTGCGCGGGATCTTGTCGCCGGCCGAGACGTCGATGACATAGATCGTCAGGTCGGCGAGCTCGGGGCTGAAGGTTGCTGCCAGATTGTCGCCACCGGATTCGATCAGGATCAGGTCGAGATCGGGGAAGCGCCGCGTCATGTCGGCGATGGCGGCGAGGTTGATCGAGGCGTCCTCGCGGATCGCGGTATGCGGGCAACCGCCGGTCTCGACCCCGGCGATACGCTCGGGCTCCAGCGCGCCGGCCCGCGTCAGGAACTCGGCGTCCTCCTTGGTGTAGATGTCGTTGGTGATGGCGGCGATCTGGTGGGTCTCGCGGAAGCGTTTGCACAGCCGCTCGGTCAGTGCGGTCTTGCCGGAGCCGACCGGCCCGCCGATGCCGACGCGCAGGGGGCCGCGGGAGGCGGTTGATATCGTCATGAGCGGAACAGCCTCGTGTATTGGGTTTCGTGGCGGATCGAGCAGAAATCGATGCCCGGCGCGGCGGTGCCGAGCTGGTCGAGCGGTGTTTCGGCGGCACGCGACGCGCAAGCTGCGATGACGGGGCCGAGGCTTGCCAGCGCCCGCAAGCCGTCGGTCTGGCCGAGCGGCACCAGACGCACCCCGGCCGAGATCAGATTGGCGGCGAAGGCCTGCGCGAAGCCGGCGAGGGCGGCCTTGAGCGGCACCGACTTGCCGGCAGCGGCAGCCCCCACCGCAACCGCATAGGCGAGCCGGCCGTCATGGCGCGCGGCCAGCGCGTCGAGCGGGGTGCCGGGCCAGGCGGCGCCGGTCGCCAGCACGAAGGCCGCGCCCTGGTTGGCGCTCTCCATCGCGGTCTCGGCGGTACCGCGCATCGCCGCGGCCAGTTCGGCGACGGCATCGAGGGCGTCATCCTCGCCGGCAGCACGCCAGGCGGCGGCCAGGAACACCAGATCGGCCCAGCCGCCGCCGGCGTCGAGCGCGGTGGCGACATAATCGGCGAGCGACTGCCAATCCTTGACCGCGCCGGATTCGACGGCGTCCTCGAGCCCGTGGCTGTAGGAGAACCCCCCCACCGGATAGGCCGGCGACAGCCAGGCCGAGAGCGGCAACAGCCAGGCGAGGTCAGTCATGATCGTGGTGATGATGGCCATGGCCGGCCTCGTCATAGGCGCCGGGCTCGGGCGTGAACGGCCGGGTCACCGCCGCGACCGTGCCGCCGAGATGGCGGATCATGTCGGCGATCACCGGGTCGGCGCGGATCACCAGCACGTCTCCGGCGATTTCGAGATCGAGATGGCGGTTGCCGAGATGGTAGGCGAGCCGCGTCAGGCTGCTGCTGCCGGCGCGGATCTCCAGCACCGGCTCGGGCGCCGCGATCACCCGGATGACCCGGCCATCATCGAGCAGCAGCCCGTCGCCTTCGGCCAGTCGCGCCGGGCGGTGGAGATCGAGCAGGAAGCTCAGGCCCTGGTCGCTCTCCAGCAGGATACGGCGACGATGGCGATCGTCCCAGGCGAGGGTGACGGTGCCGGCGGCCTCGCCCGTCGGCCAGCTCCCGGCGGGCAGGATGGTGTGGGTATGGGGCATGCTAGGTGCCCCCAAACCTGATCGTCATCCCCGCGAAGGCGGGGATCCAAGCAATCCTGGAACCACCAAGACGCCAAGACGCCAAGACACCGATCCTTGGTTTCTTGGCGTCTTGGCGGTTCAAAC
>CAIUCF010000111.1 GCA_903897565.1 uncultured Rhodospirillales bacterium
ACGAGGCGCAGCGGCTCCTGTCGGGGAGCGGCGACAAGGACTATGCGCTGACGCTCATGCTTCCCAAAACGCGTCGCCTGGAGCTGCGGGTCGGCGGGGCGACCGTGCTGTCCCTGCCGCTGCGGATGGTCGCGGATGCGGCGCCGCAGGTCGCGTGGAGCCACCCGCCGCGGCGCACCGCCCACGGCGCTCTCGACCTGCGCTACAAGGCGACCGACGATTACGGGGTCACCAAGCTTGATCTCGCGGTGACGCCGGTTGATCCGAAGACGATGAAGCCCCGGGATGCCGATACCGCGCAATTCCCGGCCGCACTGCCGACGCCGCCGGTGCGTCAGGTGAACAGCGAATTGTTCCAGGACCTCACGGCCAGCCCCTGGGCCGGGTTTCCGGTCTCGCTCCGCCTGGTCGTGCACGACGCGCTCGGCCAGCGCGGCGAGACTCCCGCCGTGATCGTGGTGCTGCCGGAGCGGGTGTTCCATAATCCCGTCGCGCAAGCGATCGTCGCGGCACGCAAGAGTTTGGCACAATCGCCGGACAAGGTCGGCGAGGTCGCCCAGACTCTCGATTCGCTGTCGATGCAGCCCGACGCTTTTCACGACGATCTCCGCATCTTCCTCGCCCTTCGCGTCGCGGCCCGGCAACTGGCAGGCGATGCCTCGACGGCATCGCGCCAATCGGTCGGCGCGTTGCTGTGGGCGACGGCGATCCGTGCGGAAGACGGCGCCTCGGGTCAGGCTGAGGAGGATATGCGGTCGGCCGAGAAAGCCCTGCGCGACGCCGTCGCGCGCCATGCCTCGGCCGCCGAGATCCACCGCCTGACCCAGGCCGTTCGCGAGGCGATCTCGAAATATCTCCAGGCGATGCTGCAGAACGGCCAGAATGCCGGCCAGCCCAATAGCGGTGAGGGGGCCGGAAAATCGGTCACGACGGCGCAGATCGAAGCGATGCTGGAGCGGGCCGAAGCCCTGGCCCGAGCCGGTGACCAGGCGGGGGCCGACGCCGTGATGGCGCAGCTCCAACGGCTCATGGAATCGCTGCAGATCGGCTCGCAGCAGCGCAATGCAGGTGCTCAGGCACTGCACGACGTGACCGAATTGGCCCGCGAACAGCAGCGCCAACTCGACCGGACCCAGCAAGATGAGAAGGGCGCGCAGGACCGGAAAGGCATGCCGAGTTCGGCGGCAGATGGCGGCAAGGCGCAGTCGGCACTGCGCGACAAGCTCGACGAACTCTCACGCCGCTTCGGAAAATCCGGGATGCCGGCGTCATCCGATCTCGATCGCGCCGGTAAGGCGATGTCGGCGGCGGCCAAGGCTCTCGGCGTCGGCGCCAGGGGCCAGGCGATTTCCGCACAGACGACCGCGGTCGCGGCGCTGCGCGATGCGGCACAATCGCTGGCGAAGTCGATGCAGGGACAAAGCGGCGCCGGCGGGGCCGAGCGGATGAGCGAAGATCCTCTCGGGCGGCGCACTGAGGATGGCCGGTCGCCCGAGGGCGAGGATATCGACCTGCCGAGTGATGCGACCGCGACGCAGAGCCGCCGGATTCTCGATGAACTGCGCCGCCGCCAGGGCGATCTCGAACGTCCCCAGATTGAGCGGGATTATATCGACCGGCTGCTGCAGAATTTTTGAGGTCGGAAGGGTCGCGGGCTGGGGGTTACGGCTGGAACGTCACCACCGCCGAACTCGCCGACGCCGGCGGTGACGCCATCGAGGTCTGGAACGGCATCGAGGCGCCGGGGAGGAGCTTCCCGGGCCGGGGCGCGATTGTCCAGCTGGAGAGAACCTTGTTGGCGCCGTCACGCAGATGGATCGTCAGCGGCGGCACGCTGCGGGGGATCGTCGAGACATTGGCGACCTCGCCGGCGACGACCAGCGACAGCTTGCCCGCGGCCGGGATCAGCGCGGAGTTGATGCCGCGGAGTTCGAGGCCGGCGCCGAGCGGCTCGGCTTCCAGCCCGAGTGCGGCATAGGCGGGGCCGAGCGACGGCCAGCGCGCGACGATACTGCCACGGCCGAGATAGGCGACGATGACGGCCACCAGAACCGCGGCGACGATCGCCGCCGCGGCGGCCAGCTTCACGATGTCACGCTGCGGTTTGACGGGGACGGGCGGCGGCCGCCTGACGAAGGCGAAATCGAGATCGTCGTCGGCGGTCGACGTTGCGACAGGGCTGCTGCTCTCGATCATGAAGTTGGGAAGTGGACCCGGGAGCTCGGCTGCCGGGTGGAAATCGTCCTCCTCCTCCGGTTCGCCGAAGAAGGCCGCGGTCTCGCGATCGGGTTCCTGATGCCACACCTGCGCACAGCGGACGCAACGGACCTTGCGGCCTCGTGCGCCAAGGTCGAGGGCATTGACGTCGAAACGGGTACTGCAGGCCGGGCAGGTGACGATCATTGGTTCGGTGCAGGCGAGGGGGACGCGGACCGGGACGTCAGCATGCGGAAATCTGGAATGCGGCGCGCCATCGACCTTTGCGGACTCCCGGTGGAGTGTTGAAACGACCGGCACAACGCTAGCATGACCAAACCCGTGTGGTCTCGGGTTCAAGAACATCGCGCGCGCCAGCGCTCTAATTCACGATCGTTGTGAGTACACCATCGGTGTCGAAAATCAGATAGGTTTTGTGGCAGCCGCGACAGTCATTATAGATGAATTTGGACTTTGTCCCCGCCTGGGTGGTGCGATTGCGGATATCGTCCGGATCACCCCAGGCGGCGATCACCTCGTAATTATACATCCCGACCGCGACCTGATACTGATCGATCAGCGCCCAGTCCTGGTCGGGGATGATCTTGCGGCGGATAATCGCCGCCTTGACCTTCGGGTCGTGCGTGGCGTGATAAACCGAGAACAGGACGTTGGTATCCTCGCGGTCGAGCTGATCCGCGGTCTCTCGCGGCACGAGATCGTCGACGGTGCAGCCGAGGAGGCCGGCACATAGGATCA
The DNA here is from genome assembly GCA_903897565.1 of uncultured Rhodospirillales bacterium. GTDB lineage: Bacteria > Pseudomonadota > Alphaproteobacteria > ATCC43930 > CGMCC-115725 > CAIXXC01. Next base: position 2,956 of record CAIUCF010000111.1, read on the forward strand.
CAATGCGGATAGCCTTCCTCATGCACCCACCGTTACATTCAGATAGGCTATACTCTACACGAGAACCGGTCCCGACGCGAACACAGACGTGAACGGAACGGAAACATTGTGCGGTCGTAAAGGTTGGGGGTAGGTCCTGGACGCCTTGGTACACTTCGAAAGGGTCGGGATGCGCTATGGCACCGGTCCGGAGATTCTCAACGATATCGATCTGTCGCTGTCGGCGGGCGGATTCTATTTTCTGACGGGGCCGAGCGGCGCCGGCAAGTCGACACTCATGCGTCTGATGTACCTGGCCGATCGGCCGACCCGCGGGCGCGCGACCTTGTTCGGGCGCGACGTCGGCTCGATCACGCGGCGCGAGAAGCCGGGGTTGCGCCGCCGGATCGGCGTCGTGTTCCAGGATTTTCGGCTGCTCGATCACCTCTCGGCCCTCGACAACGTCGCGCTGCCGCTACGCGTCGCCGGCGGCGACGACGGCACGGTCAGATCCTACGCTGCGGAGCTGCTGCGCTGGGTCGGGCTCGGGCAATATCTCGATGTTCGGCCCTCGACCCTGTCGGGCGGCCAGCAGCAGCGGGTGGCGATCGCCCGCGCAGTCATCACGAGGCCGGCCTTGCTGCTGGCGGATGAGCCGACCGGCAATGTCGACGATGCGATCGCCTTTCGTCTCCTCCACCTGTTCGAGGAACTCAACCGACTCGGCACGACCGTGATGATCGCGACCCATAACCAGGCGCTGATCGACCAGTTCGACTATCCGGTGCTCCATCTCGAGGAAGGGCGCCTCAGCCATGCCCGCAGTGCCCGCGGCGCCGTGGGCGAGGGGGTCTAGCCATGGCATTGCGGCGCTATGATCTTCCGCTGCAGGCCGATGGCTCATCGCGCTTCTTGCCCTGGTTCATCGGCTTGATGGTCTATCTGGCGACCCTGACCTTGGCGTTCTCGCTGATCCTGAC
>CAIUCF010000112.1 GCA_903897565.1 uncultured Rhodospirillales bacterium
ACCGGCGGCCTCGCGCATGATTTCAACAACATCCTCGCCGGTATCGGCGGCAGCCTCGAACTGATGCAGACACGGCTCGTCCAGGGGCGGATCGGCGAGCTCGATCGCTATCTCGCCGCCGCCCTAGGTGCGACGCGGCGGGCGGCTGGGTTGACCCATCGCCTGCTGGCCTTCTCGCGACGGCAAACGCTCGATCCGAAGCCGACGAATCTCAACCGCCTGGTGTCGGGGATGGAGGAGCTGATTCGCCGATCGATGGGGCCGGAAATCGCCGTCGAGACGGTTGCGGCCGTGGGGCTGTGGAGCACGCTGGTCGATGGCGGCCAGCTGGAGAATGCGCTGCTCAACCTGAGCCTCAACGCGCGCGACGCGATGCCCCAGGGCGGCCAGCTCACCATCGAAACCGGCAATCGCTGGATCGACGATCGCTCGGGCCGCGAGCGCGATCTGCCGCCCGGCCAATACGTCTCCCTCTGCGTCAGCGATACCGGCACCGGCATGACGCCGGAGGTAGCGGCGCGGGCATTCGATCCATTCTTTACGACCAAGCCGACCGGCCAGGGCACCGGGCTGGGCCTGTCGATGGTCTACGGCTTCGCCCGCCAGTCGGGGGGGCAGGTTCGGATCTATACCGAACTTGCGAAGGGGACGATGGTCTGCATCTACCTGCCGCGCCATTTCAGCGAAAGCGACGAGGCCGCATCCGACGCAACTTCGACCGACGCACCACGGGCGGTCGAAGGCAATACCGTGCTCGTCGTCGACGACGAGGCGCTGGTCCGGCTGTTCGTGACCGAAGTGCTCCAGGAACTCGGCTATGCGACGCTCGAGGCCGCAGATGCCCTGATCGGCCTCGAGATTTTGAAGTCCGACGCGCGGATCGACCTGCTGATCACCGATGTCGGCCTGCCGAAGGGCATGGACGGCCGCCAGCTCGCCACCGCCGCACGCCAGCTGCGCCCCGACCTGAAGGTGCTGTTCATCACCGGTTACGCCGAGAATGCCTTGCTTAACCACGGCCATCTCGAACGCGGCATGCATGTCATGACCAAGCCCTTCTCGATGGATGCCCTCGCCGTCCGCCTCCGCGACATGATCAGCGACGGCTAGCGCGGTTCCGCGCTCCGGCCGCCACCCGGTGGCTGGGACCCAGCCTTTAGCATTAGCAACCGCCTGACGCCGCCGCTATAGTCGCGCCAAATCTAGTCGGGTGAAATCTATGGCGGAATCGACGACGGCTTGGTGGAAGCGAGCCACGACAATCGGCCTGATCGGCGTTGCGGTCGCGAGCGTGATCGCCTTCGTGGTGGTCGCGGCGGGGGTCCATGAAACGGCGACGCAGCAGCCGGCGCCGCCGAGTCAGGCCGCGCCGACTCAAGCCGCATCGGCGGCGGCACCCAAGCCGTCGGGTGCGCTCTGGGCCAAGACCTGTGCCCGCAGCCCGGCCGGTGCCGATGTCTGTTTCGTCGAGCAGTTCGCGATCGCCGAGCCGCAGCACGCCGTGATGCTGCGTGTCCAGATCGGCTATATGGGTCCGGGCGGCAAGCCGCGGATGATAATCTCGACGCCGAGCGGGGTATGGCTGCCCGGCGGGCTCACGCTCACGCTCGACCAGAACAAGCCGATCGCATTGCCGTTCAATACTTGCGAGTCCGATGGCTGCGTCGCGGCGGTCGAGCTAGGGCAAGACGCGCTCGACCGATTCGCGGCCGGCAAGGTTTTGACCGTACGCTACCTGCAGAGTACGAGTAACCCGATCGATATTCCGGTGCAGCTGGCGAGTCTCGCCGCGGCGCTGAAGACCGTTTCTGCCAAATAGGTCGCCTTGATGAAGAAGCCGAAAGCGCCGCCGCCGCAACAGCAGCAGCTCTCCCTGGAGCAGGCGTTGACCCAGGCCCATGCCCATTGGAACGCCGGGCAGACCGATCAGGCCGAGCGCCTGTGCCAGCATGTGCTGGCGATCTGGCCAGGCCAGGCTGACGCCTGCCATCTGATGGGGCTGATGGCCCATGCCTATGGCAATCTCGAGGTCGCGATCGATCACCTCAAGCGCGCTTGCCAGGCGCCGCGGGTGCCCGCGGTCTATCTGAGCAACCTCGCCGAGATGTGCCGCCAGGCCGGCCGTCTGGCCGAGGCCGAGGCCGCCGGTCGGCGTGCCGTCGCCATCGATCACATGCTGGTCGGTGCCTGGAACAATCTCGGCATCGTGCTGCAGGAGGCCGGCAAGCTCGAAGAGAGCCTGACCTGTCTCGAACAGGTCGTGGCGCTGAAACCGGATTTCGCCGAGGCGCAGAACAATCTCGGCAATACCCTGAAGCGCTTGGGCCGGCTCGCCGAGGCCCGGGGCCGCTACGAGATCGCCTTGAGCCTGGCGCCGACCTATGCCGAGGCGCTCAGCAATCTCGCCAATCTTGCGACCGACATGGGCGATCCCGCGCAGGGTCTGGTCCTGGCGCGCAAGGCGCTCGAGGTCAACCCGCGCCTGGCCGAAGCCTATATCAACGCGGCGGCGGCGGAGTTGTCACGCGGCCGTGACGAGGACGCGCTGCGCTGGATCGACAAGCTGCTGGCCTTCTTTCCGCAGCACCCCGGGGCGCTCGGCGTGCGGACCGTGCCGCTGCGCCATCTCGAACGGCTTGACGAGGCGCTGGAGACGGCGCGGCGGGCCGTGACCATGGCGCCGGGCAATGGCGAGGCGCTGCTGGCGATGGCCGAGGTCCTGCAGGCGCTCGGCCGCACGGCGGAAGCGCTGGCCGGCTATGATCGCGCGATCGCCGCGCCGGGCCTGGCCGTGGAGAAGGCGCTGGTCAACAAGGCGGTCTGTCTGATGGAGGCCGGCGACAAGCAGGCCGCGCAGGCGGGCTTCGAGCTGGCATTGGAGCGATTCCCGAATTCCGTCTCGGCCTGGTTCAACCTGGCCGACATCGTCACCTTCAAGCCTGGCGACCCGGCCATCGCGCGGCTGGAAGCGTTGCTCGGCTCGTCCGTTGTCCAGGCGCAGAACGACCGCACCGCGCTGCATTTCGCGCTGGCCAAGGCCTGGCTCGATGCCGGTGATCCGGATCGAGCATTCCGCTTCCTGCATGAGGGCAATCGGTTGAAGCGGGCGACGTTCGTCTACGACTCCGGCGAGACCGAGCGCTGGGTCCAGTCGATCGACGAGGCGTTCCCGGCCGAGTCGTTCACGCCCGACCGTCTCGCCGAGGCGGCCCGCCTTGCGCCTGAAGCCGGGCCCGTGCCGGTGTTCGTCGTCGGGATGCCGCGCTCGGGCACGACCCTGGTCGAGCAGATCCTGGCCTCCCACGCGCAGATCGGCGCGGCCGGCGAGTCGACCGCCCTCAGCCGGACGATCGAGCGTGCCGGGCCGTTCCCCGCGCTCGTCGGCGCGCTGACGCCCGGCGACGCTGCCACGATCGGTCGGCTCTATCTCGATCAGGTGCGGCCGCTGGCGAATGGCCGCCGCATGCTGGTCGACAAGATGCCGTCGAACTTCCTCTATGCCGGGTTGATCGTCCAGGCGCTGCCGCGGGCGAAGATCATCCATGTCCGCCGCGACCCGCTCGATACCTGCCTGTCCTGCTACACCAAGCTGTTCACCCGGGAGCAGCAGTTCAGCTACGACCTGACCGAGCTCGGGCGGTTCTATCGGGCCTATGAAGCCCTCATGGCGCATTGGCGCGCGGTGCTGCCGGCGGATCGCTTCATCGAAATCGCCTATGAAGACCTCGTCGGCGATTTCGAGCTGCAGGCGCGGCGTCTCGTCAGGTTCCTCGGCCTGGACTGGGATCCGGCTTGCGCGGCGTTCCACGAGACCCGCCGCATCATCCGCACCGCCAGCCTCAACCAGGTGCGCGAGCCGATCTACAGCCGCAGTATCGGCCGGGCGCAGCGCTACGCCGCCTATCTCGCGCCCTTGACCGCGGCCCTCGCTACGCGGGGCGGCACGGTCGTCGAGGCGAATGTCGCGGAGACCGAAGTCGCCAAGCCGGCGAAGCCCGCCAAACGCGCGCCGCGGCGGAAAAAGGATGTTGTCGCTTAACGCGGGTCGCGATCTGCGTCAGGCGAAGAGGACGTGATGGATACCAAGGAAATCGAGCTCAAGGTGCAGCCGCTGCTGGTTGCCGGGCGCGGCGCCGAGGTCGAGGCGATGATCGCGCCGCTGCTCGCCAGCGGCGGCGGGCCGGCGCCGCTCTGGGCCATGCTGGCTCAGGCGTTCCGCGTTCAAGGCCGCGTCGCCGATGCCGTCAAGATCCAGGAAATGCTGGTCGACAACATGCCGGGGCAGCTGTCGGCCCGGTTCGATCTGGCCGAATCGCTGCTGCTGCTCGGCGAATTCGAGCGCGGCTGGCGGGAATACGCCTATCGCTACAGTCTCAGCCACACCTACCGGATCGAGCGCAAGGTGCAGCTGCCGCGCTGGGATGGCAGGCCGATCCCGGGTAAGTCGCTGCTCATCCACGACGAACAGGGCTATGGCGATACCTTTCAGTTCATGCGCATGGTCGCCTGGGCCAAGGCGCGCAGCGGCGCCAAGGTCATCCTCGAGATCAATCACGAAACGCAGAGCCTGGCGGCACGCATGGGCGGTTTCGACGCCCTGACCGTGCGCGGAGAGTTGCCGCCGCCGTTCGACTTCCATTGCGAGATGATGAGCCTGCCCATGGTGATGGGCTTGAAGCTCTCGGACCTGCCGGGGACGATTCCCTATCTGTCGGCGAGCCCCGGCCATCTCAAGAAATGGCGGCAGCGGCTCGGCAAGGAGCCCGGGCTCAAGGTCGCTCTGGTATGGGCCGGGCGGCCGACCCATCTCAACGACGCCAACCGCTCGATCACCCTCGGGGCGCTGGCACCCCTGGCGCAGGAGGGCGTGACCTTCCTCTCCATCCAGAAGGGGTCGCGCGAGGGCGAGGCCGACCATCCGCCGCCGGGCATGAGGCTCCTCAACCTCAGCCGCGAGATTCGCGATTTCGAAGATACCGCAGCCATTCTGTCCGTGGCCGATCTGCTAATTTCCGTCGACAGTTCGCCGGTCCACCTCGCGGGTGCCTTGAACCGCCCGGCCTGGGTGATGCTGCCGCTGCTGCCGGACTGGCGCTGGCTGCTCGGCCGCGA
>CAIUCF010000113.1 GCA_903897565.1 uncultured Rhodospirillales bacterium
CGCACCCGCCTCGCCCGCTACAAGGTGCCGGTGCGGATCCAGCGGCTCGACGCGTTTCCCACCACTACCGGCCCCAACGGTCCGAAGATCACCCGCGCCCGGTTGCGCGAGATGGCGGCTGAAGCGATGCGTTGAGGCCGAGGCCTCAACGCAAGCGATTGCCGCTACTGGTCGTGATCCGGCCGTGCCGTCGGCGACAGATACTTGAGGAACGGATTTTCCGGCGTCAGCACGAAGGTCGAGCCGGTCCCCAAGGTCGTGCGATAGGCCTGCAGCGAGCGGTAGAAAGCATAGAAGCTCGGATCCTGGCCGAAGGCCTTGGCGTAGATGCCAATGCTCTGGGCGTCGCCCTCGCCGCGCGAGATCTGCGCCTGACGGGCAGCCTTGGCGAGGATGACGGTGCGCTCGAGATCGGCCTGGGCCTTGATGCCCTGGGCGACTTCGTAACCCTCGGCGCGGAACTGCTTGGCTTCGCGGCCACGCTCGGATTGCATGCGGGCGTAGATCGCGTCGCTGTTCTCGGGCGGCAGATCGGCGCGGCGGATGCGCAGATCGATGACGTCGATGCCGAACGCCGTGCTCTGGTCGTGCACGGTATCGCGGATGCGCGCCATGATCGCCGAGCGCTGGGGGCTCAGCAGGGTCGAGAGGTCGACATCGCCGATGATCTGGCGCAGCGAGGCGCTGATCGTCGAGCCGAGGCGCAGCTGCACGCCGGCTTCGCTGCCGACCGACTGGTAGAATTTCAGCGGATCGACGATGCGATAGCGACAATAGGTGTCGACGACGATCCGCTTCTGGTCGGAGCCGATGACCTCTTCGCCGGGCGGCTCGTAGTCGAGCACGCGCTTGTCGAACAGCACGACGGTCTGGACGAAGGGCGTCTTGAACTTCAGCCCCGGCTCGGTGATCAGGCCGACGGGATCGCCGAACTGCAGCACCACGGCCTGGCTGACCTGGTCGACGATGAACAGCGAATTTGCCAGCACGAAGGCGATGAAGGCGACGACGGCGGTGCCGGCGATGAGAACGCGGTTCATGGTGTCTTCCCCGCGACCGGTGCCGGATCGTCACTGCTGGAAGGTGGCTGGGGCGCCGGGGCGGCCCTGGCCTTGGCGAGGTCGCCGAGCGGCAGATAGGGCAGGATGCCCGAACCGGAGGCGCCGCGATCGAGCACGATGGTGCTGGCGTTCTTCAGGACCTGCTCCATGGTTTCGAGGTAGAGCCGTTCGCTGGTGACGTCCTTGGCCTGTTTCCAGGCGTTGTAGACCTGGAGGAAGCGCTGGGAATCACCGTCGGCCTGGGCGACCGACTGCTGGCGGAAGGCTTCGGCCTGCTGGATCATGATCTGGGCGTCGCCGCGGGCGCGCGGCACCACGTCGTTGGCATAGGCCTGGGCGTCGTTGCGCATGCGCTCGCCGTCGGTGCGGGCGCGCTGGACGTCGCGGAAGGCGTCGATGACCGATTGCGGCGGATCGGCCTTCTGCAGCTGTACCTGGGTGACGGTGACGCCGGCGCCGTAGCTGTTGAGGATCTTCTGCAGCAAGGCGCGGGTGTCGGTCTCGATCTTGGCGCGGCCTTCGGCGAGCACGGCGGCGATCGGGGTGCGACCGATGATTTCGCGCACCGCGCTTTCGGTCGCCGATTTCACCGAGGCGTCGGGATCGCGGATGTTGAAGAGATAGGCCTTGGCGTCGGTGACGACCCAGAACACCGAGAGATTGATGTCGACGATGTTCTCGTCGCCGGTCAGCATCAACGATTCTTCGGGGACCTCGGCGCTGTCGCCGGATTCGGAATCGAGCGCCATGCCGACATCGGTGCGCTTGACCTTGGTGACCTTGGGCAGCAGCACCGATTCGATCGGGATCGGCAGGTGATAATGCAGGCCCGGTCCGGTGGTGCTGGTATAGGCGCCGAAGCGCAGCACGACGCCCTGCTCATCGGGGAGCACGCGGTAGATGCCGCTGGAGAGCCACAGCACCAGCGCGATGCCGGCGCCAGCAAGAATAATGGGCAGGCCCTCGTTGCCGGGCTTGCCGCCCTTGCCGCCGCCGCCGGTCAGGCGATTGAACCAGCCGGTGACGAGCCGGATCAGGTCGTCGATATTCGGGGGTTGCTGCCCGCCCGACGGCCCGCCGCCGGTGGGTCCGCGATTGCCCCAGGGGCCTTGGCCACCGCCCTGATTATTCCACGACATACGTCAACGACCTCATTGCAACGGGCGGGGCTCGCGACGCGACCGACAAGTCGGATCCGGAATCAGCCTCTGGTAACGAGTCCCCCGGGCAGTCATATAGGGTCGGATGGGGATGGGTTACAACTGCCCCGCTGCATCCGATGCCCGAACGACCGTCTTTTGAGTGAGCAAGCCCATGGCCAAAGCGACCGAACAGCAGATTCTTGACGCCCTCCGCACCATCATCGATCCGGTCGCGGGGCGCGACATCGTCACCCTCGGCATGGTCCAGGGTCTCGCCCTCAACAACGGCAACGCGCAGTTCGCGCTCGGCATCGACCCCGCCAAGGCCCAGCAATACGAGGCGGTGCGGCTGGCCGCCGAACGCGTGGTCGGCGATCTGCCCGGCATCTTCTCGGCGACCGCCCTGCTGACGGCGGAGCGCGCCCCGGCGGCGCCCCCGGCCGCGCCGCGCCAGGGCCCGGCCAAGATCAGCCTGCCGACGGTCCGCTCGATCGTCGCCGTGGCGTCCGGCAAGGGCGGCGTCGGCAAATCGACCACCACCACCAATCTCGCCTGCGCGCTCGCCGCCAAGGGCCTGAAAGTCGGGCTGCTCGACGCCGATATCTATGGGCCGTCGCAGCCGCGATTGATGGGCATTACCGGCAAGCCGCGCTCGCCCGACGGCAAGGTGATGGAGCCGATGCGCAACCACGGCGTCAAGGTGATGTCGATCGGCTTCCTCCTCGACGACGACAAGCCGGTGATCTGGCGCGGGCCGATGGTGGTGAGCGCCTTGCAGCAGATGCTGCGCGACGTCGCCTGGGGCGAACTCGACATCCTGTTGATCGACATGCCGCCGGGCACCGGCGACATCCAGCTCAGCATGGCGCAGACCGTGCCGCTGACCGGCTCGGTGATCGTCTCGACGCCGCAGGACATCGCCCTGATCGACGCGCGGCGCGGCCTCGCGATGTTCCGCCGCGTCGAGGTCCCGGTGTTCGGCTTCGTCGAGAATATGAGCTATTTCGCCTGCCCGCATTGTGGCGAGCGCACCGACATCTTCGGCCATGGCGGCGCCGCCGCCGAGGCCGCCAAGCTCGACACCGATTTCCTCGGCGAAATCCCGCTCCACCTCGCGATCCGCGAGACCTCCGACGCCGGCACGCCGATCGTCGTCACCGACCCGACCTCGCCGCATTCCCTCGCCTATGCCGCGATCGCCGACAAGGTCTGGGGCAAGGTCGAATCCATCCTCGGGGGCGGTGGTCGGACGGCGCCGCGGATCGTGATGGGGTAGGGGCGGGTTAGAGGGGCGCTCTGCGCACCCAAAATATAGCTTCCGCTTTCGAGCCGCGGACGCCGAAATCAACCACAGCATAAAAGGGGTCAGGGAGCTGAACCGCACCCCTGACGTGAGACACGGAAATTAGAGGAAACCCCAGGAGGGGACAACTTATAGTCCTAATCGCCACCGTGCCACCGCCATGGGAACAAGGGAGAAAAGGTAGACAATCAAGTAAACCTTGAACCGCCCGACAGCCGCAATCGAGATAGGTGGTCCAGATCCCACATAGCCATCATA
>CAIUCF010000114.1 GCA_903897565.1 uncultured Rhodospirillales bacterium
GCTTTCTCGGTCTTGAGCCAGGGCAGCTCTGCCTCTTCCCAGACATCCATCGGGCCGCCCATGACCACGAGCAGGTCGTAGCCGTCGTAGCTCGGCACCGGCTGGTATTCATCGATCTCGACGACGTCCCATTGGTGGCCGTCCTCCGCCCAGAAATTGCGGAAGATGCCGGGATGTTCGACCGCGACATGTTGGAAGACCAGAATACGCATCTCTCAAGGGTTCCCGTATTTCAAGCGCGCCGCAGGCTCACCTCGGTCGCGTGCAGGGCCGTACTTTCCGCCATATCTGACTTCAGATTGCTGACAAGCAGGTTAATATTATTGCCGGCCGGCCCCGTCCAACGACTCTTGTACACGATACCCATGCCCGGTTGGGCAATCTCCGAGATCGTCGCGATCAGCGGCAGTTCGCCGCCGGCATTGGCTATGAACACCGCATCGCCCTCGGCGATCCCACGCACCGTCGCGTCGTCGGGATGCAGGGTGAGGGTGGCGCCGCCGAGCTTGTCGCCGATCTGGCGGTCATTGCCGTAGCTCGAATTCATCAGCCATAGCGACGCGGGCGACAGGATGCGCAGGCGCCCCTCTGCGGCGGGCGCGTCGGCATGGGGGTGCGGGATCCGCGGCAGGCCCAGCTCTTCGGCGCGCGCACTGGCGAGTTCGATCTTGCCCGACGGTGTCGGAAAGACGAGATCGGCGAATTGCAGTCGTGGATTCTCGAACAAGGTCACTGTGCCGAGCTTGGCGAGGTCGGCGAAGCTGCCCGCATAGCCGGTCTGGTGCAGCAGCTTCGCGATGATTTCGGCATCGCTCTCGTAGAGTTGCGGCTCCGCGAACCCCATCGCCCGCGCCAGGCGGCGGAAGATTTCCTGGTTCGGCAGGGCCTGGCCCGGCGGCTCGGCCGCCTTGACCTGGGCCGAGAGCGTGAGATCGAAATAGGAGAGCACCAGATCGTCGAACTCGAGGAAGCTGGCGGCCGGTAGCACGATATCGGCGTAAGCCGTGGTGTCGGTATGGAACAGGTCGATGGCGACATGGAACAGATCCTCGCGCGCCAGGGCCGCGCGCAGCTTGCCCTGCTGCGGCGAGGAGGCCGCCGGGTTGTTGTTCCAGTTGATGAAGGCCTGGGCCCGCGCCGGGTCGGCGAGGATTTCGGCCAGATCCATGTGGCTGACCGAGGCGATCGGTCCGCGCGCCAGTTCCGGTGCGGTGATGGTGGCGCCGTCGATGCCGCGATTGCCGCCGCCGTTGAGATAGAGGAAGCCGGCGCCGGGCTTGGCGAGATTGCCGGTGAAGGCGACCAAGGCTGCGAGTGCGCGGAAGATGTTGCCGCCATCGGGCTGGCGTTGCAGTCCCTGGCCGAGCCACAGCAGGGAGGGTCCGGCGCCATAGGCCAGCGCCGCCGCCTCAATCTGCGCCGCGGGTATCCCGCACAGGGTGGCGGCGCGGGCAGGGGTCATGGCCTCGATCGCCGGGACCAGCTCCTCGGCGCCGACGACGTGGCTCGCCAGGAAATCGCGATCGACCAGCCCCCGGGTCCACAGGATGTTCAACCAGGCGAAGGCCAGCGCGGCATCGGTGCCGGGGCGGGGCTTGAGGTGGATATCGGCAAGCCGCGCGGTGTCGTGGCTGATCGGGTCGACGACGA
>CAIUCF010000115.1 GCA_903897565.1 uncultured Rhodospirillales bacterium
AGCCTCGAATCATTCGAAGACGGAATCATGCCGTTCGCACAAGGCGCGACCCACAGCGTCGACGTCCAAGTCGCCCGTCTCGACACGCTGCTGAGCGTCACCGGCCGCAGCATCGCCATCAAGCTCGATGTCGAAGGCCACGAGGCCAACGCGATCCGCGGCATGGCTGAGCTCATCAAGCGCAACAGGATTTATCTCCAGATCGAGATCTGGGACGCCAATTTCGACGCGATGCGCAAGCTGCTGGAGGAACTGGGATTGTCCTGCGAGCGCCGCTTCATGGAACACGATTACATCTTCACGAAGGACACCTGGTAACGTCGAACCGGCGCCCCTGGCCGATCCTCGCACCGATTTCCTCCCAGGGATTCGTCAGCCTCCGTCACCGCGCATTGCACAAACAGCTTGGGTCCCGCCAGGCCGCGGGCGTCCGCGCGTTTCATATTTGCCACAGCGAATTCCCGAAGCGACCGGGTCCATGAGGGTATTGACATAGATCAGGGTGCGCTGCCGCCCGCTCCCCGAAAGTCCCGCCACGTCCATTGCCAAGTTGTTCAGACGTGGCGGGCACGGAATGAGACCCGCCTTCAGGAGTGAGGATGATGCAAGTGACCCAGTATTTCTCGAAGACTTCCTACCTCGCCATCGCGGCAGCCCTCGCCTTCGCGCCGATCTCGGCAGCGCTCGCGGCGGACACGGGCATGAAGACCGCGCCCGGCACGATCGAATTGCGCGTCCGCGCCCTCGGCGTTCTGCCCGAAGGCCACGCGAACTCGATCTCCCTGGTCGGCGGTACGACGCATATCAGCCAGACCCCGGTGCCGGAATTCGACATCACCTATTTCCTGCCGCATCATTTCGCGCTGGAACTGATCGCCGCGGTGACCCAGCACAATGTGAGCGTGAGGACCGCGGGCGGCGCCAATGTCGATCTCGGCGACATCACCCTGCTGCCGCCGACCCTGACCCTGCAGTATCACTTCCAGCCGATCGCGAAGATCGATGCCTATCTCGGCGCCGGTATCAACTACACGTTCTTCTTCAATCAGAAATCGCCTGCCGGCACGCCGGTGCGCTACGACAACACCTTCGGTGAGGCCATCCAGGCCGGCTTCGACTATGACCTCGGCAACAACTGGGTCGCCAACCTCGACGTGAAGCACATCTTCCTGAACACCAAGGTCTACGCCTTCCACGCGGTGACCGCGGATGTCGACATCGACCCGACCATCGTCGGCGCCGGTATCGGTTATCGCTTCTAACTGCACCTGGCACGGGGCGGCGGCGCTCGACGCCGCCGCCCATCGCGCCCGCCGGATACACGGGTGGGTAGCGAATCTGAAGCCGACACTCTAAGTTCTCGACGTCGCGGTCGGTCGCCATGCCATCCGCAGCGTTGAAACGAAGAGGAGGTTTTCGCAAGTGCTGTCGCAGCTCGCTCAACCAGCCGTTCTGGCTGCTCTGCCCCCCTGTGGCCGATCTCTCGTCTTCCGCCTTAAGCCCGCCATCGATAGCCGGGTCGTCATGGCCAGGCTCGCACAGGATTACCGAATCGATTGGGGCGCCGTCGGGATCGGCAAGACGCTCGCCGCGGCCCTCGGCCACCCTATTCCCGGACTTCAGGATTTCCCGGCCGCCGATACGCCCGCCGGTCGCATCCCGACGACACAGGGCGAGCTGTGGTTCATGTTGCGCGGGCTCGATCGTGCCGTCGTATTCGACCGCTCGGAGCAGATCCGGCTGCTGCTCGAACCGGCGTTCACGCTGAAAGATGCGATCGATACCTTCGCCTATGGCGGCCGCGATCTGACGGGCTATGTCGACGGCACCGAGAACCCCAAGGGGCGCAAGCGGACTTCCGTCGCCCTCGTCGCCGCGGGCGATCTCGCTGGGTCAAGCTTCGTGGCCGTCCAGCGCTGGGTCCATGACTTCGCCGCATTCCATCGCCATTCCGCTGCGGAGAAAGACGACATGATCGGCCGCACGCTGGCGACGGACGAAGAACTCGAAAACGCACCCGACTCGGCCCATGTCAAGCGCAGTGCCCAGGAAAACTTCGACCCCGAGGCCTTCATGTACCGGCGCTCGATGCCATGGGCGGAGGGCTGCAGCCAGGGTCTCGAATTCATCGCCTATGGCCACTCGCTCGATGCCTTTGGCCAGATCATGCGGCGGATGTCGGGCCAGGAAGATGGCATCGTCGACGCCCTGTTCACCTTCTCCAAGCCGACCACCGGCGGCTATTATTGGTGTCCGCCGGTCAAGGACGGCAGCCTCGATCTCAGCGCGCTCGGACTGTGAAGCTCAGCGTGGGCTCAGCGCCGGGCCGGTGACGAGATCGCCGGTGCGGATGCCGAGTCGCGCAACCGTGCCGCCGTTGACCTCCAGCACATCCTGGGCATCCGGGCCCGACGGGATCGCTTCCTCTGAAAACGGCACCGCCCGCTCGTGGATGCTGACGATATGGCCGTCGCCGCCGATGAACACCATGTCGAGCGGGATGATCGTATTCTTCATCCAGAACGCCACCTGCTGAGGGTGATCGTAGAGAAACACCATCCCGGCATCCGCAGCCATTGCCGGCCGATACATCAGGCCCTGCTCGCGTTGCGCTTCGGTCGCAGCAATCTCGACATGGAAGAGCTTTGGCCCGGTGGCGGTCGCCACCGTGAGATCGGCCTTGTCGAACTTCAGCAGGTCCGCCCGCGCCGGGGCGATACCGACAACGATGGCGAGGAGCAGGCTCAGGCAACAGGCAAGGCGCGCGATCATGGATGGAGTCTCTCCCGGCTAGACGAGGCAGTGGCTATCCCTATCATACGCGGCGGCAGGAACAATCCGTGCCGGGCAATTCTTGCCGGACGGCGACAAACAATATCGGGACAGTCGACCGTTCAGCGAACAGTTCGACCGAGATAAGTCTTTTATAATCAAAGGATTGATGTGGATGGATCGCCCATGCCCGGCGGCGGTAGCGGAATCCTCTCGTGGCCCGGCGCTTGCAGCCTTCCTGGCAGACAACCCGACCAGGATCCGACATCGTTCATGTCCACACTCGCCAATCCCAGCAGCCTCCTTGCCGCCGGCGCCAGCCGGGGCACGCACGGTATCGACCCCAATATCGTGGGTGCGATCGCGCGGGCGAGCCGCACGGCGCATGTGGATTTCGGCTACATGATGGCGCAGGCGAAGCAGGAGAGCGACTTCCAACCCAACGCCAAGGCCTCGACCAGTTCAGCCTCGGGCCTGTTCCAGTTCATCGAATCGACCTGGCTCTCGGCGGTGAAGCAGTTCGGCGCGAAATACGGGCTCGGCCAATACGCCGACCAGATCACGACCGCCGGCGGCAGCCCTCATGTCAGCAGCCCGGCGCTGCGCCAGCAGATCCTCGCCCTGCGTAACGACCCGACCCTCAGCGCCGATCTCGCCGCCGAGATGGCCCATGCCAATACCCAGACCCTGGCCGAGAATCTTGGCCATGCGCCGAGCTCGACGGCGCTCTATCTCGCCCATTTCCTCGGCGCCGGCGGCGCGACCCAGCTGGTCAAGACCGCCGAGACAGCCGGGGGCACCAAGGCCGCGGACCTGTTGCCGCAAGCTGCGGCCGCCAATCACTCGGTGTTCTACGATAAGGCGACGGGCGCGGCGAAGACCGTCGCCCAGATCTACAGCAGCTTCGCGGAGAAGCTCGACACCCAGATCGCCAATTTCGGCGGCGCTGTCGGCGAGAACGACCCGATCGTGCTCGCCGCGGCCTCGCAGCCGGCGCCGGATACCCGCGTCGCCGCCGTCGGTCTCGCCGATCTGCCCAACCGGGTCAGCCAGCCGATGATGTCGATGATGAACGTAATCGCCCTGACGGCGCTGAAACTGGTCGGCGATCACCAGACCACCGACTCGAACGATGCCGCAAACGGCGATCGCAATCGCAAGAAACCCGAGCCCGACCCGGTCGCGGCCTGAACACTATTCCCGGCCGTTGGTGCGCATGATCCGCGCCTTGTCGCGGTTCCAGTCCCGCTGCTTGTCGCTTTCGCGCTTATCCGCCTTGTTCTTGCCCTTGGCGAGGCCGAGCTCGAGTTTGGCGCGGCCCTTGTCGTTGAAATAGACGGCGAGCGGCACCAGGGTCACGCCGTCGCGTTTGACCTGGCCCATCAGCTTGTTGACCTGGCGCTTGTGCAGCAGCAGCTTGCGCGGTCGCTTGGGCTCGTGGTTGAAGCGGTTGGCGCCGGCATATTCCGGGATGAAGGCGTTGACGAGGAAGATCTCGCCATCGACCTCGCGGGCGAAGGCCTCCTGAATGCTGGCAAGCCCCTGGCGCAACGACTTGACCTCCGAGCCGACCAGGGTCAGGCCGGCCTCGAGGGTGTCGAGGATATGAAAATCGTGCCGGGCCCGTCGGTTTTGGGCGACGAAGCGATCGGTCTCGCGCGGGCGCGGTGCCATGGTGCGGGTGTCCCGGCGCCCCTACTTCAACAGGCCGACACGCTGCAGGGCCGCGGTCACCAGCGCCTTGGTCGCGTCGCCGGGGCCGACCAGCGGCAGCCTTAGATCGGGCGCACCGATGCCGAGCAGCGAGGCGGCGTACTTGACCGGGCCCGGGCTGGTCTCGGCGAACAGCGCGTCATGGAGCGGCGCCAGCAGATCGTTGATGCGTTCCGCCGTCGCGAAATCGCCGGCCCGCCAGGCGTCCTGCATCTCGGCGCAGAGCCGCGGCGCGATGTTCGAGGTCACGGAGATGCAGCCATGGCCGCCCTGCGCCAGGAACGGGATCGCGGTGATATCTTCGCCTGAGAGCTGCGCGAAATCGGCGCCGATCGCGAGCTTGGTGCGCAGCGGCCGGGCGAGATCCGCGGTCGCATCCTTGACGCCGGCGATTCGCGGCAGTTCGGCCAGCCGCTTCATCGTCTCGACGCTCATGTCGACGACCGAGCGCGCCGGAATGTTGTAGATGATGATCGGCAGGTCGCTGGCGTCGTGGATCGCCCGGTAATGGGCGTAGAGCCCCGCCTGGGTCGGCTTGTTGTAATAAGGCGTGACGATCAGGACGGCATCGGCGCCGGCCTTCTGCGCGTGCTGGGTCAGCGAGATCGCCTCGGCGGTCGAGTTCGAGCCGGCGCCGGCCATCACGACCGCGCGCCCCTTGGCGACCTCGATGCACAGTTCGACGACGCGGCGATGCTCGTCATGGCTCAGGGTCGGCGACTCGCCGGTGGTGCCGCAGGGCACCAACCCATTCGTGCCCTCGGTGATCTGCCAGTCGACCAGCTTCTGGAAAGCCTGCTCATCCACCTTGCCGTCGCGGAAGGGCGTAATCAGGGCGGTGTAGGAGCCGAAAAAGCGCATCTCTTGTGTCCTCGAAACGGGCCGCTCCGGTCTCGCGCCCGCGCAGCCGTTGCAAACCCTCGTCGTTTTGGCGCGACCATAGTCCTCCCTTGACCGCTCGGCAACTGCTGCAGCCCGCTTGCGTCATGTGCTACGCGACGGGTAGATAATCACCCCATGTCCAAGCACCTGCCGCTGCGTCGCATCGCCATCCTGGGGCTCCTGCTTCTGGGTCTCGCCCTGCCGAGCCAGCGCGGGGAGGCGGGCGAATTCTATGGCGTCGGCGACCCGGAAGCGCGGCTGGCAACCAAGATATTCACGGCCATCGACGAGCAGCGCTGGACTGCGGCGCTGGCGCTGAGCGCCCATG
Organism: uncultured Rhodospirillales bacterium; assembly: GCA_903897565.1. Taxonomy (GTDB): domain Bacteria; phylum Pseudomonadota; class Alphaproteobacteria; order ATCC43930; family CGMCC-115725; genus CAIXXC01. Next base: position 5,696 of record CAIUCF010000115.1, read on the forward strand.
TCCATGACCGCGTGCTGGCAAAACTCGTCCTGTGGCTCAACCTGATGCTGCCGCGATCGGGCCGCACCTTTGATGAGATTTCACACTTCATCGACGCCAACCCGGACTGGCCGCGCCAGAAAGTTCTGGTTCTGCGGGCCGAGGACATCATGGAGGGCGTGCCCGATGCCCAACTCAAGCAGTGGTTTGCCCGCCACGCGCCTATAAGCTCGATGGCGCAGCTGCGCGACGCCGACCTGATCGCCGCCGCCGGCAAGGCCGACGACGCCCGGGGGCGGATCGAAGACGCTTGGATCCAAGGCAATTTCAGCGACGACGACTATCGCAAGGTCCTCGCGAAATACCGCGACGTGCTGACGACCAGCGATCACGTCCGCCGGGCCGACCGGCTGCTGTGGTCCGGGGAGCGCGATCAGGTCGTGCGCATGCTCCCGATTCTGCCGGTCGGCTGGCGGGCGCTGGCCCAGGCGAGGCTGAAGCTCGCCGCCAACGCGCCTGGTGCCGCCAGTGCCGTGGCCGAGGTCCCGCAGGCGCTCCGGACCAATGGCGGCCTGCTCTATGATCGCATGCGCTGGCGCCTGTCCCACGGCGACAAGGACGCCGCGATCGCGATCATGGAGAGCGCGCGCGACGATCTCGGCCGCCCCGATCGCTGGTGGCCTTATCGTCAGATCCTCGCCCGCGACCTTCTGACCCGCGGGCACGCCGAACATGCCTATAAGCTCGCGGCGGATCACGCCCTGGTCAGTGGCTCCGACGCCGCCGAGGCCGAGTTCCTGACCGGCTGGATCGCGCTACGCTTCATGAACCGGCCCGATCTCGCCTATCCGCATTTCGTGCGGCTGCACGAGCTGTCGCAGCGGCCCTTGAGCGTGTCCCGGGGCGCATACTGGGCGGCACGTGCCGCTGCCGGCAACGGCGACAAGGAATCCGCCAAGACCTGGTTCACCGTCGCCGCCGCCTACCCCACGACGTTCTATGGCCAGCTGGCCGCGGCCGAGCCGGGAATCGCGGCGCCGGAGCGGCCGGAACCCGAAGCCATGACTGCCGCCGACGAGACCGCCGATTTCGAATCGCAGGAGCTGGTCCGCGCCATCTTCATCCTCAACGCCGCCGGTGAGGATGATCTGGTCAAGACCTTCTTCGTCACCCTGGCCAACCGGGCCACGACCTTGCGGAGCTACGTCCTGCTCGCCGAACTCGCCGAGCGCATCGGCCGGCCCGATCTCGGCGTCACGATCGCGAAGCTCGCGAGCTACGCCAATATCTCGATGCTGCGCGCCGGCTATCCGCTCACCCGGGTGCCGCGTAACGCGGGTGCCGAGCAGGCGCTGCTGCTGGCGATCACGCGGCAGGAAAGCGCCTTCGACACCAATGCCGTCTCGCCGACTGGGGCGTGCGGCTTGATGCAGCTCGAGCCGGGAACCGCCGCCCAGATCGCCCGCAAGCTGGGCCTGCCGTTCAAGGTCAAACACCTGACGGACAACGGCTTCCTCAACGTGACCCTGGGTCAGGCCTATCTGGACGACCTTATTGCGCGCTTCAACGGCTCCTACGTGCTGGCGATCGCTGCGTACAACGCCGGACCGGCCCGTGTCTCGCAATGGGTCGACCAGTTCGGGGATCCGCGGCTCACCGGCGTCGACACCGTCGACTGGATCGAGAAGATCCCGTTCGGCGAGACCCGGAACTATGTCCAGCGGGTGCTCGAGAACCTTCAGGTCTATCGCCTGCGCATCGGCAAGCGTGAACTCGCCTTCTCCCTGGCCGAAGACCTGCATCGATAGCAAGGCCCGCGGCGATCGGGAACGAATGCCACACTCCGCGGTATAGTGATCGCGAGCCCGCCGCAGCGCTTGACAGCGTGGCGGGCGTCGGCGACACCGACGGTCAAATACCGTTGGTTCGCGAGCGCGGCATGCCGCCCCCTTGCGTCGAGAGACGCTGAACCAGCCGGTTTGATGAGCTGAAGGCCGAGCGTTTGATCATCGTGCAGTTTGTGGGGGACATCCTGTCCCTGGCCGGCGTTGCCGGCATCGCGTATCTGGTGCTCGCCGCTGTCGGCGTGGCGCGCTTTGCCGCGCTGCGGCAGCCGCGCCCGGCGACCAGCCCTGCTGTGACGGTCCTGAAGCCCGTCTGCGGCCATGATGCGGAACTCTACGAAAACCTCGTCTCGTTCTGTCGCCAGGATTACGGCGGGCCGGTCCAGATCGTGATCGGCGCCCATCGCGAAAGCGATCCGGCGGTCGAGGTCGCCCGCGCCGTGATCAAGGCGCTGCCCGAGGCCGACATCGCGCTCGTCATCGACGGCGCCCTGCCGGGAACCAATTTCAAGGTCTGCAATCTCTTCAATATGATGGCCGCGGCCAAGCATGACGTGCTGGTGCTCGCCGACAGCGATATGCGGGCCGAGCCGCATTATCTCGATACGATCGTCGCGAGCCTGCAGGCGCCCGGCGTCGGGCTCGTCACCTGCCTCTACAAGGGCAGACCCTATCGCGGCCTCGCTGCGGCGCTCGGCTGCGGCTTCATCAATTACGGTTTCCTGCCTTCGGTGCTGGTGTCACGCCTGCTGAATGTCGATGCCGGCTGCTTCGGCGCCACGATCGCACTGACGCGCGAGACCCTGGAGCGCATCGGCGGCTTCGCCGGCCTGCTGCACCACCTCGCCGACGACTACATGATGGGCGAGAAGGTCCGCGGCCTCGGCCTCAAGGTGGCGATTGCCCCCTATCTGGTCGAATGCATCGTCGACGAGCCCGATTTCCCGTCCCTGCTCCGCCACGAGCTGCGGTGGCAGCGCACGATTCGCCTGCTGGCGCCTGCCGGACAGGCAGCCTCCGTGATTACCAACCCGGTCGCGATCAGCCTGCTGGCCCTGCCATTTTCGCCTTTCGCAGTGCACGCATGGCTCCTCGTCGTGGCAAGTCTAGCGGCCCGGGCCGGGCTGATATATATATGTAGTCGATCGTTTCGCGTTGTGCCGATGTCCCTGCCGCTGATTCCGGTTCGGGACGTCTTGTCGTTCGGGTTGCTCGTGGCGAGCTTTCTGGGCCACAAGGTGACCTGGCGAGACCGGCAGTTCCAGGTTGGCGAAAGCGGCGAAATGACCCTCAAAGGAGATCCCCTCGTATGATGAAGACCTTGTTCCTCCAGGCCCCGTCCTTTGAAGGTTTTGACGGTGGCGCGGGGTCTCGTTATCAGGCGAAACGGGAAATCAAGTCGTTCTGGTTCCCGACCTGGCTCGCCCAGCCGGCGGCCCTCATCCCCGGCTCGAAGCTGATCGACGCGCCGCCGGCGCGGACCACGCTTGAGCAGGTCATCGACGTCGCCAAGGATCAGGACCTCGTCATCCTCCATACCTCGACGCCGTCCTTCGCCTCCGACATCAAGGTTGCCGAAGCACTCAAGCAGGCCAAGCCGAGCCTGAAGATCGGCCTGATCGGCGCCAAGGTCGCCGTCGAGCCCGAGCCGAGCCTGACCAAGTCGAGCGCCGTCGACTTCGTCGCCCGCGAGGAATTCGACTTCACGATCAAGGAGATCGCGGAAGGCCGCGATTGGTCGAAGATCGACGGCATCAGCTATCGCAATGACTCTGGCGTGATCGTCCATAACAGCGACCGCGCGATCCTCGAGAACATGGACGAGCTGCCGTTCGTCACCGAGGTCTACAAGAACAACCTGCGCCTCGAAGACTACTTCATCGGCTACCTGAAGCATCCCTACATCTCGATCTATACGGGGCGCGGCTGCAAGTCGCGCTGCACGTTCTGCCTGTGGCCGCAGACGGTCGGCGGTCATCGCTATCGCACGCGCTCGGTCGCGCACGTGATCGAAGAGATCAAGCTGGCGATGCATTACTACCCGCAGATCCGCGAGTTCTTCTTCGACGACGATACCTTCACCGACGATTTGCCGCGCGCCGAGGCGATCGCCAAGGAACTCGGCAAGCTCGGCGTCACCTGGTCGTGCAACGCCAAGGCCAATGTGCCCTACGCCACCCTGAAGGTGCTGCGCGAGAACGGGCTGCGGCTCCTGCTGGTCGGCTACGAATCCGGCAACCAGCAGATCCTGCACAACATCAAGAAGGGCATGCGGATCGAGACCGCCAAGCAGTTCACCAAGGACTGCCACACCCTAGGCATCAAGATCCACGGCACCTTCATCCTCGGCTTGCCCGGCGAGACCCGCGAGACGATCCAGGAGACGATCAAGTTCGCCACCGAGATCAACCCGCATACGATTCAGGTTTCGCTCGCCGCGCCCTATCCCGGCACGTTCCTCTATAATCAGGCGGTCGAGAACGGCTGGCTGGATATCGAGCACGCCGAGCTGATCGACGAGCGCGGCGTGCAGATGGCGCCGCTGCATTACCCGCATCTCAGCCACCAGGAAATCTTCCATTCGCTGGAAGACTTCTACAAGAAGTTCTATTTCCGTGGCGGCAAGATCCTGTCGATCGTCGCCGAGATGGTCACGAGCCGGCAGATGCTGGTGCGACGCCTGCGCGAGGGCCTGGAATTCCGCGAATTCCTGCGCGAGCGTCAGCAGATCGCGTCCTGAAACGGGTCATCTTCACGGCCGATGATTTCGGTCTCGACGTCGCCGTAAACCAGGCCGTCGAGACCGCGCATCGCCACGGTGTGCTGACAGGGGCGAGTCTGATGATGGGGGAAGGCGCGGTTGCGGACGCCGTCGAGCGCGCCCTTGCCTTGCCGTCGCTGAAGGTCGGGCTGCATCTCACCTTGGTCGAGGGAACGCCGGTTTCGCCGCCGGAAACCATTCCCGACTTGGTCGGCGCCGATGGCCGCTTTCCGTCCGACATGGTCGCGGCTGGTTTCCGCTTCTTCTTCCTGCCCCGGGTCCGGCGTCAGTTGGAACGGGAGATCCGGGCGCAATTCGCCGCCTTCGCGGCGACCGGCCTGCCGCTCGATCACGTCAATACCCACAAGCATATCCACCTGCATCCCACCGTCGCCGGCATGATCATCCGCATCGGCCGTGAATTCGGCCTGCGGGCGATCCGCTTGCCGTCCGAGCCGGCACGGCCGGTCGCGGCAGCTATGGGTCTCGCCATGTCCGGCGGTCTCGGCGCTACCGCGCTGCGACTGTGGACGCGGCAGCTGGCGCACACGATCCGCCGCGCCGGCATGGTCGCCAACGACCAAGTCTTCGGCCTCGCCTGGTCGGGCGCGGTGACGGAGGAGCGCTTGCTCGCCCTGATCCCGCATCTGCCGGACGGCGTCAGCGAAATCTATGGTCATCCGGCGACCGAAATGACGCCGTCGATCCGGCGGACCATGCCCGATTACCGCCATCCCGAGGAACTCGCCGGCCTGCTGAGCCCACGGGTGCGCGCTGCCCTAGACGCGCATGGCGTCGAGAGGACCTCGTTTTCGGAGCTGGCGGCGTGATCAAGGCGGCGGGCGTCTTCGGCTTCCTCGGCGTCGGCCTGCTGGTCGGGCTGCTCGTCTATCACGGCGTCGGCCCGATCTGGGGCATGCTGGAACTGGCCGGCTGGGGCCTGGTCTGGGCGAGTCTGTTCCATGTGATCCCCATGGCCGTGAACGCCTATGCCTGGCGCGCGCTGTTCGCGGTCGGCGGCAAACCGAGCTGGGCGCGCATGACCCTGGCGGTGTGGATCCGCGAATCGGTCAACGGCCTGCTGCCGGTTGCGCGCATCGGCGGCGAGGTCGTCTCCTACCGCATCCTGAAATCAATGGGCTTCGGGGCGACCCCGGTGGTCGCAAGCCTGATCTCCGACATGACTTTGGCCCTGGTCAGTCAGTTCCTGTTCACCGTGCTCGGCCTCGTCGTCCTGCTGATCCAGATCGACAGCGCCGACGTGACATGGCGCGTGATCGGCGGCCTCGCCGTCTTCCTGCCGATGGTGGGCGGGCTGTTCGCAATCCAGCGCTACGGCATCATCAATCTCGGCGAAAAGATCACCGGCGCCCTATTCGGCGACAAATGGGCCGAGCTCGTGGGCAACGCGGCGCTGCTCGACGATATGCTGCGACTGATCTATCGCCGCCCGAGCCGCGTCATTATTTCAGTCGGCGGCCAGTTGCTGGGTTGGATCCTCGGTACCGGCGAGATTTGGCTGGCGATGAAATATCTCGGCCATCCGCTGCCGTTCAGCGATGCCTTCGTCATGGAATCGCTGGCGCAGGCCGTCAGCTCGGCGGCCTTCATCGTTCCCGGGGCGCTCGGCGTCCAGGAGGGCGGGTTCATGCTGTTCGCGAGCCTGCTCGGCCTGCCGCCGTCGCTCGGCCTCGCCCTGGCCTTCGCCCGTCGCTTTCGCGATATCGTGATTTTCGTGCCCGGCCTGCTGGTCTGGCAGAGCATCGAGACCAAACGCTTCATCGGCTGGCTGCGGCGGAGCTGACACCCGGCCGTAGCGGGTCTCGGTCGAGGCTACTCGCCGATGCCGCTGCTGCGGTTGAAGGCGATCTGACGATCGTCGAGCTGGAAGCCGATGACGACCGAATAGGAACCCGAGGCCATCGGGTCCGCGAGCGGAATGAACTCGTGGATCGCCTCCTTCGAGCCGATCCGCGGCTGACGCTCGTTCGGCGACAGCGGCGACGAGAAGATCGATTTCGCCACGATGGTGCCTGCGGGATCGAGGATGGCGACGAAATACGGGAAGTCGAACGTGCCGCCCTTGCCCTTCGGGCCCTGCTGCAAGGTGAGCTTCAGGGTCGCATCGATCGTGACGCCTTGCTTGTTCATCGCGCAATGGCTGGTGAGCGCGCTGAGAGACGCGGTGTAGGTGACATTGCTGTAGCCGGTGGCGGCGCCGTCGAACTGGCTGGCCTGGGCCAATTGCGGCACGATCCCGGTCAGCGGGCAGGTCGGCGTCGCCGGCGCCTCGGTCTTGGCGCTGTCGGCCTTGCCCTTGTGATGGAACCAGGAGCAGCCGCCAAGGCTCACGCTCAAGAAAGCTGTCGTCAGAATAAGCGGGGCGAGGCGGCGTGTCGTCAAGCTCAAGTCCATGATCCCAATCTCGGAGGGGCGGCATCGGCGGGACCGCCGGCCCTCTCTCCTACCCCAGATCGGGAGTGCCATGCCAGCACGTTGATGCCGGCGCGCCCAGCGCGTTGATACTGGCGCGCCCAGTGCGTTGAACATCTCGGGCGGACAGGCTAAGACCAGCGCAACATTGCTTCCGCTTTCCGACCTCTGCTCGCGACTGGGCGCATTCATGGCCGTTTACACCGACGTCACCGACGAAGACCTCGAAGCCTTCATGGCGCAGTACGATCTCGGTTGCGTACTCGCCTTCAAGGGCATCGCCGAGGGCGTTGAAAACTCCAACTACCTGTTGCAGACCGACTACGGCAATTTCATCCTGACGCTCTACGAGAAGCGGGTGAATCCGGCCGAGCTGCCGTTCTTCCTCGGTCTGATGGAGCATCTGGCCGAGCGCGGCTTCCTCTGTCCGACGCCGATCCAGGGCCGCGACGGCGCGAGCCTGCGCGAGCTCTGCGGCAAGAAAGCCGCCGTGATCAGCTTCATGGAAGGCCTCTCGCCGCGCAACATCATGCCGTATCATTGCCATGGGCTCGGCCAAGTCCTGGCGCAGATGCATGTCGCCGGCGCCGATTTCCCGATGCGCCGGCCGAACAACCTGTCCGTCGCCGGCTGGCGCGGCTTGATCGCGGCGGTCGCGGACACGGCCGATACGATCGAGCCCGGCCTCGCCCGCCTGCTCGACGACGAGATCGCCTTTCTCGAGGAGAATTGGCCAAGCGACCTGCCGCTCGGCACGATCCATGCCGATCTGTTCCCCGACAACGTCTTCTTCCGTGGCCATGACGTCTCCGGCGTGATCGACTTCTATTTCGCCTGCACCGATGCGCTGGCCTATGACCTCGCGATCTGCATCAACGCCTGGTGCTTCGACCCGCAGAACCGCTTCCAGCCCGAACGCGCGGCCGAAATGGTGGCGGCCTATCAGGCGGTGCGGCCATTGTCGCCTGCGGAAAGGGCGGCAGTGCCGATCCTGGCCCGCGGCGCGGCGCTGCGCTTCCTGCTTACCCGCAGCTATGACTGGCTGAACCGCCAGCCCGGCGCCTTCGTCCAGCCCAAGGATCCCAAGGAATATATGGAAAAGCTGCGCTTTCATCAGGCCGCCGGCGGGCCCGAGGCCTACGGGCTGTGACCGACGCGACACCTGATCTGGTCGAAATCTTCGCCGATGGCGCCTGCAGCGGCAATCCCGGCCCCGGCGGCTGGGGCTGTATCCTGCGCTACGGCGCGACGGAAAAGGAGCTCTGCGGCGCCGAGATCCCGACCACCAACAACCGCATGGAAATGATGGCGGTGATCCAGGCGCTCGAAGCGCTGAAGCGGCCGATGACCGTCCGCGTCTACAGCGACAGCCGCTACGTCCATGACGGTATCACCAAGTACATCCACGGCTGGAAGCGCAACGACTGGCGCACCGCCGACAAGAAGAAGGTCAAGAACATCGATCTGTGGCTGCGCATCGACGCCGCCGCCAAGCCGCATAAGGTCGAATGGTTCTGGGTAAAGGGCCATGCCGGTCATGTCGAGAACGAGCGCGCCGACGCGCTCGCCCGCAAAGGACTGGAAGAAGGCAGAGCCGCGGCGCGGCGGCCATTGGCGAGCATTGCCGCCCAAGATTAAGCAAATTTCATTTTACCGATGCCTTGCGCGCCGTGATACTCTGTCCCAATTACTCTGCTGTGGTCGTGTGGCCACGAATTTGAAGAGGAATTCCATGAGTTACGATCCGAACCGTTGGAACTACGCCAATCCGAGTGCGGCCAGCGGCTACGATATCGATGTCGGGCTGCGGCAGCACATGCTGCGCGTCTACAACTACATGGCGGGCGGCCTGGGCCTGACCGGTGTGATCGCCTATACCGCGGTCTACAGCGGCGTCTATCAGGCGATCATGCACACGCCGCTGATGTGGGTCGTGATGCTGGCGCCGCTCGGTCTCGTGATGCTGCTGAGCTTCCGCATCCAAAGCATGAGCATCGGCGCCGCGCAGTTGACCTTCTGGTCCTATGCCGCGTTGATGGGCCTGTCGCTAGGCGGAATCTTCCTGGTCTATACCCATACCAGCATAGCCTCGGTGTTCTTCATCACCGCCTCGATGTTCTTGGGGATGAGCCTCTACGGCTACACCACCAAGAGTGACCTGACCAAGTTCGGCTCATTCCTGTTCATGGGGCTGATCGGCATCGTGGTCGCCAGTCTGGTCAACATCTTCGTGCTGTCGTCGGCGCTGCATTTCGCGATCGCGGTCGCGGGCGTGCTGATCTTCACCGGCCTGACCGCCTGGGACACCCAGAAGATCAAGGAAGTCTATTTCGCAGGCATGGGTCCGGAATGGGCTGCCAAGAGCGCCATCATGGGTGCCCTGACGCTGTACCTCGACTTCATCAACCTGTTCATGATGCTGCTGCAGCTGTTCGGCGATCGCCGGAGCAACTAAGCGGTCTCAGACTTGCAACGCACCAGCCCGGGCCATGGCGACATGGCCCGGGTTTTTTATGCCTGGAGTGTGAAGACGTGTCGCGGAAAGCGCAGATCATCGGGTGGACGATCTTCACCCTGTCCGCCTTGACCTATATCGCGGACAGCCTGCACAGCGGCGACATGATCGCGCTGGTCGCCAGCCTGTTGTTCCTGCTCGCCTGCGTCGTCTTCTTCCTGCCCCTGCTGCGCACCGATCCGGAGCGATGATCGGCACTCCCCTCACCCGCCCGGCAAACGCCGCGCCACTTTCGATCTTCCTCGTATTCCTCAGGCTCGGCCTCACCAGTTTTGGCGGGCCGGTCGCGCATCTCGGCTATTTCCGCGAGACCTTCGTCGTCCGCAAACGTTGGCTGGACGACGCCCGCTACAGTGACATCGTCGCGCTCTGCCAAATCCTGCCCGGCCCGGCAAGCAGCCAGACCGGCATGATGATCGGCCTGGCACGAGGGGGCATCCGCGGCGCACTCGCCGCCTGGCTCGGCTTCACCCTGCCGTCCGCCGTCCTCATGATCGCCTGCGCCTACGGGATCGCTTTGGTCGGAACCGGCGCGGATATGCGCTGGTTGCGGGGCCTGGAAATCATCGCCGTGGCGGTCGTGGCCCAGGCCGTCTTCGGCATGGCCAGAATGATGTGCCCGGATCGCCCGACCATCTTGATCGCCCTGCTCAGCGCGGCGGTCGCCCTGACCCTGCCCGGTGCCGCGGGACAGAACCTCGTGCTGATCCTCGCTGCGACCACGGGCTACGGGCTCTATCGCAACCGCCTCGCGGCGCGTCCGCCAACCGCAACGATGATCGACGTCGGCAAGTCCACCGGGCTCGCGGCGCTCGCGCTGTTCGTAGCCCTTCTGCTCGGGCTGCCGCTGCTGCACGTCGCGACCGGCTCGTCAGCCGTCGGTCTGTTCGCGTCGTTCTATCGCGCCGGGGCTCTGGTGTTCGGCGGCGGCCACGTCGTGCTGCCGTTGTTGGCGGCGGAGACCGTGGCCAAGGGCGCTGTGACCCACGATAATTTCCTCGCCGGCTATGCCCTGGCCCAGGCGGTGCCGGGGCCGCTGTTTACGGTTGCCGCGTATCTCGGGGTCTTGATGAGTGACGGACCGCAGCGTTGGCTCGGCGGGGCCTTGGCGCTGATCGCGATCTTCACGCCATCGTTTCTCCTGATCGTCGGGGTCGCGCCGTTCTGGCTGCGATGGGGGCAGCGCAGCGATATCCGCGCCGCACTCACCGGCGTCAATGCCGCGGTGGTCGGACTGCTCGTCGCCGCCCTCTATACGCCCCTCGCGACTAGCGCCATCCACGGGGCGGCAGACGTGGCCCTGACGGCCTTGGCGTTCCTCCTGCTGACCCGCTTCGCCGTCCCCGCGTGGTTGCTCGTCGGGCTTACGCTGCTTGGCTGGCGCGTCTTCACCATCGGCGGCTGACCCCGCCGCGCCAGCGTCGTCAGGAATCGGGCCGATCGTGCAGGCAGATCAGAGTTTGCTGTCCGGTGGCGCAGAGCGTTTCCTGACCGCCGGTGATCGCGTAGACAGCGAGATCGCAGAAGGTCAGGGTTCGACCGCTCTTGATCACGCGTCCCTGGGCGCGGAGCCTGTCACCCTTGGCCGGCGCAATCAGGTTGATCTTGAACTCGACGGTCAGAACCGAACTGCCGGCGGGAAAGACCGTGTATCCGGCATAGCCGCCAGCGCCATCGGCGATCGCGCCGGTGACTCCGCCATCGAAGAATCCATGCTGTTGCGTCAAATCGGCACGATAGGGGAGGTCGATATCGACCTCCCCCGGCGCGACATGGCTCAACGACGCCGAGATTAGCGTCATGAAATTCTGCCGCCGGAAACTGTCCCGGACCCGCTCTTCGTAATCGGGGGCAAGGTGCTTGAACCTGGCACTCATCCATTCATCTCCGTACGCGCCGTGTCTGCGGCGGCTATTCCAGCATCAGGGGAAGGCCGGGATCACCCTTGGCCATCGCCCGCTGATAGGCGGGGCGCGCCCCGACCCGCTTGAGGTAGGCGCGGATATTCGGATAGGGCGAAAGATCGCGCGGCGCGAAGGCCCGCATCGTCGTCAGCGGAAAGAAGGTGATGATATCCGCCGCGGTGAAGCTGTCGCCGGCGAGATAGGGCACCTTGCCGAGGCGCTCCTCCAGGAGATCGAACGTCTTGGCGCCGCGGTCGATGACCGATTGCAGCACCGGGTTATCCGCCTGCGCCTCGAACACGAAGGCGAACATCCGCAGCATCTCGGCCGACATCAGCGTGCCATTGGCGCAGTGGAACCAGAACAGGTAGTCGGCAAAGCCCGGGTCCTTGGCCGTCAGCGCCAGCCGACCATTGCCGTATTTGCCGATGATATACTCGATGATGGCACCGGACTCGGCGAGGACCAGATCGCCGTCGGTGATAACCGGCGCCGTGCCCAGCGGATGCAGCGCCTTGTACTCGGCGGGCGCCAGCCGCGTCACCGGATCGCGGGCGTAAATCTTGAGCTCGTAGGGAATCTCTAATTCCTCACAGAGCCAAATGATCCGATCGGATTGCGAGATCCCGAGATGATGTACGGTGAGCATGCGTCCCCCTCCCTGTCGTTGCCGTGGCCGCCACGCGATCGGTGGCAGCCATTCCATTGAGAATGCCGCGCAAACAGCGCCGTGACTAGCGGCGGCGTGACGAGCGGGTGCTCAGAGCGTCGCGCCCGGCCCGAGCTCGGGGCCCGAGACTTCCGGCCCAAGGATTACTCCGAAATTCGGATTAGTCATCGCCAGTCTCCGGCAGTTCTGTCACGGGATCGCGCATAATAGGGTAGCAGTCATGTCCCTCGCAGGAGAATGCTCATGACCGCCATCGCCCACCCCGCCCCCTCTATCCACGGCTATGACCATGTCGGTATCCGCGTCTCGGATCGCGCCGAAGCGCTGGAATTCTACGGCCGGATCGGCTTCGTCCTGACGACCGAGTATCCGGATCATCAGGCCCTGGAGTTACGCAGCAATACCGGCGTTTTCATAAACCTGATCACGAACGCCGTGCGACGCCCGGGCCGCACCAACGTGCTCTACGACGAACCGGTTAAATTCCCGGGCACCACCCATCCGTGCTTCATCGTCGAAGATCTCGACACCTTGGCCGCATGGCTCGCCGCCGAGGGCATCGCGGTCACCGAAGGCCCCATCGCCACCGAGCGCAGGCGCTGCCTGTTCCTGCGTGATCCCGACGGTAACGTCCTGGAATACACCGAACTCCGGTGACGGTCTCTACCGTCACGCCCTCGCCAGCTTTTGACTGAACGACAGGAAATCCCCATGACCGAGATTCGTTTCTGGTTCGCACCCGGCGCATGTTCGCTTGCACCCCATATCCTCCTCAAGGAAGTCGGTGTCGCGTCCGACAATATCGAAACCGCGATCTCGGTTGAGGGCGCTCAGTTCCCCGTGGGATTCGAACGAATCAATCCGAAGATGCGGGTGCCGGTGCTGTCCCTCGACGGCGAGATCATCACAGAGGTACCTGCGATCGCCACCGCCATCGCCGCGCTGGCGCCGGAACGGCAATTGCTGGGCAGAACGTCGCTGGAGACCGCGCGTGTCTATGAATGGATGGTCTGGATCTCAGGCTCGGTCCATGGCGACGGCTTCGGCACGCTCTGGCGGCCGCAGCGCTATTCCGATGATCCTGCCGCCTATGACGGTATCATGCGCAAAGCCCGGGAAAAGCTCACGAACTACTATGCCATTATCGAGGACAGGATCGTCGGCCCCTATGCACTGGGCGAGACGTTCTCGGCGGTCGACGCCTATCTATACGTGTTTTACCGTTGGGGCAACGTCATCGGCCTCGATCTCGACGCGAACTATCCGAAGTTTGCCTCCTTGGGCCGCCTGCTAGCGGAACGCCCGTCGGTCGCCGCTGCCACTGCCGCAGAGAACATCGATCCACACTGGAAACTCTAGCCGCGCAAGCTAAAACCGCTAAGCTAGCTCTCGGACGGGACGGCTCGCGGGCCGAGAACGCTCGCCGCGGTCCTGTTGGAGATC
>CAIUCF010000116.1 GCA_903897565.1 uncultured Rhodospirillales bacterium
AGGAAGCCGGCGGCCTTGCCGACCTTCTCGAAATGCTCGGCGACCGGCGCGAACAGGCTCTTGTCGAGATTATGGGTATGGCCGAGCAGCTCGCAATTCGCGACCACGGACTCGGTCGACGGCACGGCCGGGCCATTGGCCATCGGCCGGCTCGAGGTGTGCAGGATCGTGGCACCGAGCGGGATGGCGTCGAGATAGGCCTTGCCCGACTGGCCGAGGATGTTGTTGGCGTGGAATTCGATCGGCTTGCCCAGCGAATTGGCGACAATGGCCGGCAGCAGGGTCGTCAGCCGCTCCTTCTCCAACACGCCCGCGGTGTCGTAGAGCAGGATGGTATCGATATCCGGGCATTCCGCCAGCCGCTTCGCCTTGTCGGCGTAGTAGGCGTCGGTGTGGATCGGCGACAGGGTGAACATAATCGAGCCGGCCACTTCGGCGTTGAATTCCTTCGCGACCTTCGCCAGCCGGTGCATCTTGTCGATGTTGAACAGCACGTCGTAGATCCAGACGCTACGCGCGCCGTGCTTCAACAGCTGCCGCATCCAGGCATCCATCAGCGCGTCCGGCGTCGTCCGGAAGGTGACGGCGGCGTTGGAGCGCATGCCGATGCGCAGTGGTGTCCGCGGCATCGCCTGAACGATCGCGTCCATCATCTGCCAGGGGTTTTCCCGGCAATGGCGGATCAGTACCTCGAAATGGTTCGAACCGGTCAGGTCGCAGACGCGGAAACCGGTGCGGTCGAGCCAGTCGGCAGCAGGCAGCGCCATGCCGGCCTGGAGACGCATGCCCCACAGGCTCTGTTGGCCGTCGCGGAGGGTCTGGTCGAGAAATTCGACATGAGCCATGTCAGGATTATCCCAGTTGCGCTCGGAAAGCGGGCAGCAGCACCGTTTCCAGCCAGCGTGTGTTGATACGGTTGCCACGGAAATCATCATGCGCGGCGATGAACTTGAGCAGCGGAATATTGGTGGCGATGCCCTCGACGACGAAGCTGTCGAGCGCCTTGATCATCAGATCGACCGCGGCATCGCGGGTCTCGGCATGGACGATCAGCTTGGCGATCATGCTGTCGTAATAGGGCGGCACCAGGGTGCCGTCCTGCATGGCGCTGTCGACGCGGATGCCCGGACCGGCGGGCGGCGCCCAGCGGGTGATCCGCCCCGGCGCCGGCATGAAATCGCGCTTCGGGTCCTCGGCGATGATGCGGGCCTCGATGGCGTGGCCCTTGGTCGAGACATCGGCCTGGCGGAGGCCGCCGATCGCGCCTGTCGCCAGCTTGATCTGGGTCTGGATCAGGTCGGTGCCGGTGATCGCCTCGGAGACCGGATGCTCGACCTGGATCCGGGCATTGACCTCCATGAAGAAGAATTCTTCGCGCTCGACGTCGTAGAGGAATTCGACGGTGCCGGCGTTCTTGTAGCCGATCGAGCCGAGTAGGGTCACGGCCGCCTGGTGCAGGCGCTGGCGCACCGGTTCCGGCAGGATCGCCGCCGGGGCCTCTTCGATCATCTTCTGATAGCGGCGCTGGATCGAGCAGTCGCGTTCGCCGAAATGAACCACCCCGCCCTCGCCGTCGCCGACGACCTGGACCTCGATATGGCGCGCGATCTGGACGTAGCGCTCAATGAACAACGTGCCGTCGCCGAAGGCCTCGCGCGCCGTCGTCACCGCCTGATCGAACTCGCGTTCGAGATCGGCCGGCGAATGCGCCACGACCATGCCGCGTCCGCCACCGCCGGCCGAAGCCTTGGTGATCACCGGATAGCCGATCTGCTCGGCGATCCGCAGCGCATGGGCGACGTCGTCGATCGCGTCCGAGCCGCTGGTCATCGGCACGCCCGCGGCCTTGGCCATGGCGCGGGCCGACAGCTTGTCGCCGACCCGGCGGATCGAATCCGCACTCGGTCCCACAAAGGTCACGCCTTCCTGAGCGCAGAGCTCGGCGAGTTCGGCGCGTTCCGACAGGAAACCATAGCCCGGATGCAGCGCGGTACAACCGGTGCCGACCGCGGCATGCACGATCAGCCCGGCATTGAGGTAGGAATCGCGGGCGGCGGCCGGCCCGAGCACGACGGTGCGGTCGGCCTCGGCGGCGCCGAGGCTGCCCTTGTCGGCAACCGAGACGCCGAGCACGGCTTCCATGCCGAGGGCATGGGCCGCACGGATCGCCCGGAGCGCGATCTCGCCCCGGTTGGCGACGAACAACCGCCCCGCTGCGGGGGCAGGCTTAGGCATTGGGCTGGATCAGGAACAGCGGCTGGTCGAATTCGACCAATTCGCCATCCTGGACATAGACTTCGCGGACCGTGCCGGAGACGCCGGCGCGCAGGGTGGTGAACAGCTTCATCACCTCGATCAGGCAGAGATCGGAGTCCGGTGTCACCGCGCCGCCGACTTCCACGAATTTCGGCGCGCCCGGCTTGGGCGCGCGATAGAAGGTGCCGAGGCTGGGCGCCTTGATCTGGACCCAGCCGGCCGGGACCGCGCCTACCGGGGCGGGAGCGGCCGCAGCGGGCGCGCCATGGCCGGAAGCGGCTGCCGGCGCTGCCGCCGGAGCCGCAACCGCCGCCACGGGAGCGGGCGCCGGGGCGCCGCCGCGTTCCGGGAGGCGGGCGCTGCCGTCCTTGCTGAGGAACAGCTCGACATCGCCGATGCGCAGATGCATCTCGCGCCAATCACCGCGCTGGAACTGATCGACGATCGCTTCGATATCCTGGGTCGAAATGGAACTCACGGTCTATCCCCTGTTCGCGAGGGCGGCGTGGGCCGCGGCGAGCAGCGCCGGCAATACGGGCTGCGTGATGATGGTCGATACGCCGGCCTGGATGGCCGAGAGCACCGCTTTTTCGTCATTGGCGAAGAGCGCCCCGCTGACCACGGCGCCGGGCTGCA
>CAIUCF010000117.1 GCA_903897565.1 uncultured Rhodospirillales bacterium
CTCTATGGTTTGAATTGATCTCCTTTTGGGGGTGTATTCACAGCATTTTGAATAATTCATATGGTTATAATTACGCGTTCAATATGTTAATTATCTTCCATATACTTGTATATGTCTCATCCTGGGTAAATATTCGGGCAAACCCGTGATTTCGACATCTACAGGAAATAGAGGGACATCATACCCATCCGCCCCGCGCTCTTCTTTCGACCATCCGATATCGCCGAGCACGGCTTTCAGGGGTTCCGCATCGTCTTCCATCGGTGTGGCTTCAAGATAGGCCCAGATGTTTTCGCGTTACATCCGAGGGTCCGCCGCATCCCAAGGCGTTGCTTCTGGCTCTATTAGGTTCTCCAAACTCGATTGCCGCGTGTTCAAGACAGCGTCGTCAGCATTCTGCGGCCGTCGATCACGCGGACGATCTCGACGCGTTCTATGGTCCCAATATCGGAGTCGGGTTGGGTCTCGTAGAGGAGAAGGTACGGTCCTTCAACCAGCATCCGCAAGCTCTGTCTGATGTCGCTACGGCGTGGGCCGAGGCGGGGATGATCGATCAACTGGCGCGCTCTCGCGTCGATCGAATCGCATACCCGGTCGGCGGCGGCAGGGTCGTCGACACCGATGACGACATAGATGTCGAGAAGGTCTTCCCGCGCTTGAGGCCGCCAGATCAGATCAATCGGCATGTCCCATTCGTTCCCTGGCCGCCGCCAATCTCAGTCCTGCCTCGCGTTTGAGAGCCTCGATGTCGAGCGGCGCGCCCTGCCCACTTGCCTTGCCTTCGTCCCAGAGTTGGCGCAAGCGCAGGATATCTTCCTGCCGGAGCTCGCGCTTGTGTTGCCAGTCCCGGAGGGCCTCTCGGACGACCTCGCTGGTGGTCGCGTAGTCGCCGCTCGCGACCGCCGCCTTGACCGCAGCGAGTTGTTCGGTCGTCAAGGCGACGCTGACTTTCTGGACTTCCGACATGGCGACTCTCCGATTCTGAACGGAGCCAGAAATGCTACTAAGTAGCAAGAATGTCTATGGCCGATTTTGTGCTCGCGAATTCGCGTCACCCCCGCCGCAACGGCGTCTGCACGATCGCGCCGTACCACCCCAGCCCGGCATAGGTCTCATACCCCGGGGTCAGGGCGAAGCCGACGGTGCGGCCGTCTTCGAGGGTGTAGTAGCCGCTCGCCGCGCCGTTGGTGCGCAGCCTGAATTCTTCCGTGAGGATGCCGGCGCCGTCCGATGCGGCGATGATGCGGTGGTGGGAGTCGATCAGTAGGCAGCGCGAGCGCGCCTTGTCCTCGGCGTCGAGGCGAATGCCCGAGACGATGGCGTCGGCCTGGGCTGCCCAGTCGAAGAACACCGCGATGGCGCCGATCGCGGCGCCGTCGGCATTGCCGCCCTCGCGCACGGCCGTCGCGTAGATCGCTGTTTGCGCGTCGCTGAGCAGGCGGGTCTCGGCGATATCGAGGGCGGCGTAGTCCTGGCCCGACCGCGTGGCCGTCGCCGCCTTGAACCAAGGCTCATCCACGACGTTGTTGCCGACCACGCCGGGATAACGCCCGCCGCGCCCATTGGCGATGACCCGTCCGGAGAGATCGGCGATCCAGATATCGAGATAGACGGTGTAGCTGTCGAGAATCACCGACAGCCGCCGGCTCGCGTAGTCGGCGGCCTCGTGAGACGGGTTGTGCAGGGCGTCGACGACCGCGGCGTCGGTCGCCCACCAGCGGACGTCACAGGAGCGTTCATAGAGATTGCGGTCGATCAGCTCGATCATATTGGCGGAAAGATCGACGAGCCGCTGGCCGCGGATCTCCGTCACCATCTTCTCGCCGAGCTGGGTCAACTCAGAGAGTGACTGCGCCAACTCGCTCGAGAGGCTGCCGGCGATGTCGGTCACCCGCGACGAGATCGATTTGACCTCGTCGGCGACCACGCCGAAGCCCTGGCCCTGATCGCCTGCGCGTGCCGCTTCGATCTTGGCGTTGAGGGCGAGGATTCTGGTTTCGCGGGTGATCGAGGTGATTTCGCCGATCTTGCGCCGCGACAGCTGTTCCACGTTCCGGGACAGATCGAGTATGCGTTCCGGGGCCAAGAGAGTTCTCCGTCGTCGGTTATTGCCGTCGTTTTTCGCTACGGAACTCTCAGCATAGGAACATTTCTATTAATTTTGCGGTAAAGCCGACGGGCGAATTGCCGCTGGCAGCTCGCCCTGTCCGGTCCTCACGCTTAGGCCAAGAACGCCTTGACCCGAGCGATCTGGTCCTCGGCCATCAATGCCGGGGCATGGCCGCAGCCCGCGACTTCGTAGATCTCGGCCTTCGGGCCGCGCTGGGCCATCTCGGCGGCCGTCTCCGGCAGCAGGAGGTCTGAAGTAACGCCGCGGACCACCAGGGTCGGACAGGTGATCTGGTCGTAGAGCGGCCACAGCACGACGTCGTTGATCGCCCCCTGCATCGGCACGGCGATGCCCGGGTCATAGGACAGGGTGTAGCCGCCGTCAGCGGTCTTGCGGTGGCTGTATTCGGCCATATGCGCCCATTGCGCGTCGGTCAGGGGGCCGAAGGGGGCGTGGATGGTGCGCAAGTACTGTTCCAGCGCTTTGAGGCTGTCGAAGCGCTGCAGATTGCCGACATAGCCGGCGATCCGCTCCAGCGACGCCTTGGGCACCAGCGGTCCGATATCGTTGAGCACGAGGCGACGGATCGGCGAGCCGGGCTGGCTGGCGATCGCCATGCCGATCATGCCGCCCATCGAGGTGCCGACGTAGTTGACTTGCTCCACGCCGAGCCGGGCGATCAGGCTGGAAATATCGGCAGCATAATAGGGCACGGCGTAGAAATTCGGGTCGCGCAGCCAATCGCTCTTGCCGCGGCCCACCACGTCGGGGCAGAGCACGGGACCGGTCTTCGCCAAGGCTTGAGCCAGCGCGTCGAAATCGCGGCTGTTGCGCGTCAGGCCGTGGACGCAGATCGTCGGAATGCCGCCCTCCGTGCCGGGTTCACGCCATTCGACATAGGCCATGTGGTGAAAGCCCTTGAGGCCGAGGCAGAGATGGCGCTGCTGGGTCATCGTCATGGGGTCGCTTGCCTTCCTTCAGGGGGTCTTCAAGGCGCGGTCGCAGGGTGGCTGCGTGCGGATGGGGTTGCTTTTAAGGCCACGGTTTGGTATGAGCCGCGCCTTGCATTGGAGCGTTGGGCGATGAAGAGCGAAATCCATCCTGATTACCACGAGATCACCGTCATCATGACCGACGGTAGCAGCTACACCACGCGGTCGACCTATGGCAAGGCGGGTGACACGCTGCGTCTCGACGTCGACCCGAAGTCGCATCCGGCCTGGACCGGCGGTTCGGCGCGCATGAACGAGCAGGCCGGTCAGCTGGCGCGCTTCAACAAGCGCTTCCAGGGCTTCGGCATCAAGTACTAAGGATCCCGCGCGGTGCGCTAGCGCCGCCGCGTCATTCCGTGCAATCGGCACCGGCGGCCCAGCTGCCGGTGCCGATTGTCTTTCCGACCCGGTCCTGGACCATCGCGTCGAGACGCGATATGCGGATGTAGAGCTGCAGGCTACGCTCCAGCAGCCGGCCGAGCCAGGCATCGTCGATGCCGTCGAGATAGCGGCTTTCCTCGAGGCAGACGCTGCGGCCGCCGAGCGAGAATTTTTCAGAGGCGGATTCTTCTACCGTGATCTCGCCGGCATGGACGGCGCGCTGCGCCAGGAGCCAGGCCATGACATGCGTGAGCCGCGCGGTCAGCCGCATCGTCTCGCAGCACTGCGCCATCTGCAGATTCGCCGTCAGCGGCGGCGTCGCCCGGGCATTGCCGTTGGCCACGTAGTTTCGCGCCTCGGTCAGCAGGCTCAAGGCCTCGTCATAGGTTCGGTGAAAGAATGTGGTCGTCGCCGGAATCGCCATGGTCGCGAGATCCTGCCATGGCGAGGCTTACTGTGTCTTTAACGTTTTGCCCTCTTGAACCGGCAAAATTGCTCCCTAAATGAAGTCGTGCCGGGTGCCAAATCTGGGTCCGGCCTGAAGCGTACTCAACCCAAGGCATGTATTGGGGCGGGACGTTTCGGAACCTCAACCCATGTTGCTCATCAGGAGAATATGGCCATGCGTAGCTATGATCTTTCCCCGCTTTTCCGCTCGACCGTCGGCTTCGACCGCGTCTCCAAGCTGCTCGACAACGTGCAGCGCATCGACGATGCCTCGCTGGGCTACCCGCCGTATAACATCGAGAAGTTGAGCGAAGACACCTATCGCATCACGATGGCGGTCGCCGGCTTCAGTGCCGATGATATCGAGGTCGTGACCCAGGACGGCGCGATCGTAATCTCGGCCAAGGCGGCCAAGACCGACGACAAGCCGAGGACCTTCCTTCACCAGGGCATCGCCCGCCGCGCCTTCGAGCGCCGCTTCCAGCTCGCCGACCATATCAAGGTCACCGGCGCCAGCCTCAACAACGGCCTGCTCGATATCGAGCTCGCCCGCGAGGTCCCGGAAACCCTGAAGCCGCGCCGGATCGAGATCAGCAACGCCAATCAGGCAGCGCTGATTGATCGCACGGCGGCGTAAGTCCGGCCAAACGAAAACCCCGCTCCCTCGACGAAGAGGGGGCGGGGTTTTTATTGTTTTCGTCATCCCCGCCTTCGCGGGGATGACGAGATCGGTTTCGCGGGCGAGGCTTCCGATCCTACTCCGCCGTCCAGCCGCCATCCATGCTGTAGGACGAGCCGGTAATCGTCGCCGCCGCGTCCGAGCACAGGAACAGCGCCAGCGCACCGAGATGTTCCGGGGTCGTGAACTTGTGCATCGGCTGCTTTTCTTCCAGCAGCTTCTCTTCCTCCGCCGCCACCGTCGACTTGTTGGCAGCCGCCCGATCGGCGATCTGCTTGGCGACCAGCGGCGTCAGCACCCAGCCGGGGCAGATCGCGTTGGCGGTGATGCCGTCATTGGCGTGCTCGAGTGCGACGACCTTGGTGAAGCCGATCAGCCCGTGCTTGGCCGAGACATAGGCCGATTTCTGCGCGCTCGCGACCAGGCCATGGGCGGAAGAGATATTGATCACGCGGCCCCAGCCCTTGGCCTTCATCAGCGGTAGAGCTGCCTTGCAGAGATGGAAGGCAGAGGAGAGGTTGATGGCGATGATGGCGTCCCATTTCTCATCCGGGAAGTCGACCACCGGCGCCGTGAACTGGATACCGGCATTGTTGACGACGATGTCGACCGAGCCATGCGCCTTGGCGGCGTCGGCGACCATCGCCTTGATCTCGGTGCCCTTGGAGACGTCGGCGCCGGAATAGGTCACGGCGACGCCGTGATCCTTCGCAAGGCTGGCGCGCAGTTTTTCGATTTCGCCCGCGTCGCCGAAGCCGTTGAGGACGATGTTCGCGCCGTTCTGGGCGAACGCCGTGGCGATGCCGAGGCCGATGCCGCTGGTGGAGCCGGTTACGATGGCCGTCTTGCCTTGCAAGCTCATACGAATGTCTCCTGATGGGGGATCGATAGGGCCGGCCTAGCGCCGGAAGATGCTTTCTGCCCCGCTACGATGGCGCTGCTTCGCGGCAATATCGTGGCGAACCCGCGAAATCTCCTGTTCGAGCGCCGCGATATAGGCGTTCAGCTCGTCGATCGACATCGGGCCCAGGTCACGGACACCCAGTCCCGAACTCGGCGCCGGACGCGGCAGATCGTCATCGGCATCACGCGCCATGATCATTCTCCCGTCGCGCGGCCGTGCGGCGCCCCGGCTTGGGCGCGGTCTGCGGGTGGTCGGCGCCGACCGCAGCTGCCACCGAGGCGAAGCCGTCACGCCGGAGCAGTGCTGCCAGATCACGCTTGATCTCGGCAACCAGGCCGGGCCCGTGATAGACCAGCGCCGTGTAGAGCTGGACCAGCGAGGCCCCGGCGCGGATCTTGGCATAGGCCTGTTCGCCGCTGCTGATGCCGCCGACGCCGATCAGCGGCACGCGCCCGCCGAGCAGGCGATAGAACGCGCGCAATCGCGTCGTCGAGGGCTCGAACAGCGGCGCGCCGCTGAGGCCGCCCGGCTCCGGCGCATTGGCGCTGCGGAGCTCGGCCGGGCGCGCTACCGTGGTGTTGGAGATGATCAGCCCGTCAACATGGGTCGCGAGCGCCGTCTCGGCGATGTCCTCGACCTCGTCCGGGGTCAGGTCGGGGGCGACCTTGACGAGCAGCGGTGGCCGACGCGTGCCCGGCAAGCCGTCCCGCGCGGCCGTAACTTCGTCGATGATGTGGCGCAGGGCGCTGCGGCGCTGCAGATCGCGCAGACCCGGCGTATTCGGCGATGAGACGTTGATGACGAGATAATCCGACAGCGCGCCGAGGCTGCGCACCCCGGTGCAGTAATCGGCCGTGGCGTCGGCGCTGTCGCGGTTCTTGCCGAGATTCGAGCCGACGATCCCGGGCAAGCCGCGGCGCTTGGCCAGTTTCGCCGCGAACGGCGTGAGCCCGGCGTTGTTGAAGCCCATGCGGTTGATGACGGCGTGATCCTCAAGCAGGCGGAACAGCCGGGGCAGGGGATTGCCGACCTGCGGGCGCGGCGTCACGGTGCCGCATTCGACGAAGCCGAAGCCCCACTGCAGCATGGCGTCGGCCGTATCGGCATTCTTGTCGAAGCCGGCGGCGAGGCCCACGGGATTGGGAAAATCGAGGTCCCAGAGCCGGGTCGCCAGGATCGGATCGTCGCTTGGTGCCTGGCGCGGATACCAGCCCGCGGCCAGGGCGCGAATAGTCAGGCGATGCGCCGTCTCCGCCGGCAGCAGCCGCAGCCAGGGCAGGAGGGTGCGCGAGGCCGCGGCAATCACGCTGCGGCCCGGTCGAGCTCGGGGAACACGTGCGTCCCGTCCTCACCCAATGGCAACTCGGCGACCCAGCAGACGGCGGAGGCGGGAAGGGCGCCATAGAGATGGGGAAACAACTTACCGCCTCGCGAGGCTTCCCATTTCAGGGCGGGTCCGAGCAGCACCGGCTCGACCGCGAGCAGCACTAGCCCGCTCTGTCCGGCGCGATGGCGCGCCGCGCTCTCGACGATTTGCTCGGCGGTGGAGAAATGAATGAAGCCGTCTTCCCGATCCTGCGACGAGCCCGGATAGGCGCCGGCGGCCTCGGCGGCGGCCCATTCATCGTGTCGGCACATGTGATAGATCAAGGGCACGGGCGAACACATCTCGACGCTGGGGAGGGGATGAGCCAGACATCCGTCTAGCCGTAGCACCGTATCGCGGAATCGGGCGTGATGGAAGCGGGGCTGTCGGTTTCCTCGCAGTTGCGATATGCGTTTGACTGAACTTTCCAGGAGAAATCGCGGGATGTCGGCGTTGCGCTTTATCGGTTGGGTGATGGTGCTGGCGGGGCTGGGGCTGGGGTTGCGCGACGCGCTCGCGCCCTGGCTCGACCATCGCCATTTTCATCCGATCTCGTTCGGCGCGGTGATCGCCTGGACCCAGCTCGGCCCGATCCTCGCCGAGAGCGAACGGCTGCTGATCCACTATCTGCTCGAACCCCTGGCCGGCTATCTGGCGATGGTCTGGGCCTTCGTCGCGCTGCTGGGGTTGGGCGGGCTGCTGCTGTTCATCGACCGGCTCGGCGGCAGGCGCCGCCATCGCCGGTAAAGCTCGCGGCCCCCGCCTCGCCAAGGGGGAATGAGGCGACGCGGGGGC
>CAIUCF010000118.1 GCA_903897565.1 uncultured Rhodospirillales bacterium
ATGATTCCTTCGTTGATGCCGACGATGCCGTATTCCAGCGCCTCGCCGACCCGAAACACGCGCCCGACATCGCGGGAGTAGAAATAGGCGGCGAGACCGAACTCGGTATCGTTGGCCATGCGGATGGCGTCTTCCTCGGTCTTGAAGGTGATCAGCGGGGCGACGGGCCCGAAGGTTTCCTCGCGAAAGATCAGCATCTTGTCGGTGACGCCGCTCAACACCGTCGGCTCGTAGAAGGTGCCGCCGAGCGCGTGGCGCTTGCCGCCGGTCAGCACCTTGGCGCCGCCGGCGAGTGCGTCGGCGACATGGCGTTCGACCTTCTCGATGGCGGCGTCCTCGATCAGCGGTCCGATCTGCACGCCATCCTCCGTGCCCTCGCCGACCTTCAGCGCGGCGGCGGCGGCGGCGAGCTTGGCGCCGAAGACTTCGGCGATCTCCTCCTGCACGAGAATCCGATTGGCGCAGACGCAGGTCTGGCCGGCATTGCGATACTTGGCGGCGAGCGCGCCCTTGACCGCGAGATCCAGATCGGCGTCGGCGAAGACGATGAAGGGCGCGTTGCCGCCGAGTTCCATCGAGCATTTCAGCACCTGCCCCGCCGCCTGACGCAGCAGGATCTTGCCGACCTCGGTCGAGCCGGTGAAGGTGATCTTGCGCACCGACGGGTTGTCGGTCAGCTCGCGGCCGACCGCCGGGGCGTCATTGGTGGTGACGACGTTGAGGACGCCGGCGGGAACGCCGGCGCGTGTCGCCAGCTCCGCCATCGCCAACGCGGAATAGGGCGTCAGCTCTGCCGGCTTGATCACCATGGTGCAGCCGGCGGCGAGCGCCGCGCCGGCCTTGCGCGTGATCATCGCCGCGGGAAAGTTCCAGGGCGTGATTGCGGCGGTGACGCCGATCGGCTGCTTGAGCACGAGAATCCGCTTGTCGGCGCCATGCGAGGGGATGACGTCACCATAGATGCGACGGCCCTCCTCCGCGAACCATTCGATGAAGGAGGCGGCATAGCCGATCTCGCCGCGCGCCTCGGTCAGTGGCTTGCCCTGTTCGGCGGTCATCAGCTGCGCCAGGTCTTCCTGATTGGCCATCATCAGATCGGCCCAGCGCCGCAGGATCTGCGCGCGCTCCTTGGCCGTCTTCGTCTTCCAGCCTTTCAGCGCCTTCTCGGCCGCGGCGATCGCCCGCTTGGTCTCGGCCACGCCGAGATCGGGCACCGAGCCCAGCAAGGCGCCGGTGGCCGGGTTGGTGACGGCGAAGGATTCGCCATTATCGGCGTCGACCCACGCCCCGTCGATGAAGGCCTGCTGGCGAAACAGGCTGGTGTCCTTGAGGATCATGATCCGGCGTCCCTGACGGTGAATTCTGTGATCAAGATAGGCAGTTCGGGGCCGGATTGCCATGCGCGCCGCGATGCCCGCGCCATGCGCTTGCGTCAGGGGTAGAATCCCGCTAAGCCCAAACCAACCCCTCAATTCATGTTCGCCTGGGAAAGTGATTATCTGCTCATGAGCGCCGATCTCGTCCACGGTGGCATGTACACCGTCATGGTGGTGCAAGTCGACGACCCCAATGACGCCAATTTCGAGAGCCGTCTCGCCGACCAGGTGGCGCGCAGCCCCTCCTTCTTCGCCAACGCGCCCGTCGTCATCGATCTCAAGAACGCCACCGGCCTCGCCACCGCGGATGCCTTCCAGTCCTTGAAGCGTTTGTTCAAGCGCCAGCACCTGATCGCGGTCGGCATCACCAACGCCAACGGCACCCAGGTTCGCGCCGCGATGAATGCCGACCTCGCCGCGTTCCCGTCGGGCGGCTCCCGCCGCGCCGAGCCTGCCGAAGCCGCCGCGGCGCCCGCGCCGGAGCCTCGCGCTGCGGCACCCGCGCCGGCGCCCGAGTCGCAGGGAGCGCCGGCCCCGGTCGCGCTGTCGGGCGGCAAGTCCAAGATCATCACCCAGCCGGTCCGTTCGGGCACCCAGATCTATGCGCGCGGCACCGATCTCGTCATCCTCGCCTCGGTCGGCGCCGGCGCCGAAGTCATCGCCGACGGCCATGTCCATATCTATGGCGCGCTCAGGGGCCGCGCGATTGCTGGGGCTTCGGGCGATACCGAGGCCCGCATCTTCACCAGCAAGCTCGAAGCCGAGCTGCTGTGCATCGCCGGGCAGTACCTGGTCAGCGAGGCGATCGCGCCGGAATTCCGCGGCCAGGCAGTGCAGATCGCGCTCACCGACGGCGTGCTGACGATTTCCAAAGATCGTTGAGCCTCCGCCCGGAGTAACGGGCAGGTAGTAGGCATTTCAACGAGATACCACAATATATAGATTTTGTGCAGGGAGCGGATTGATTCGCTCCGGCATCGCGCTATGATGGCCCCCGGCTGGTGTCGCTCTGGATGTCATCGACGGCTGGATCAGCGCTGCTCACGGGGGAGGTTTGTTTGGGAAAGGTCGTTACCGTCACATCGGGTAAGGGCGGCGTCGGCAAGACCACGTCATCCGCCGCGATCTCCACCGGGCTGGCGATGCGCGGACACAAGACAGTCGTGATCGATTTCGACGTCGGTCTGCGCAATCTCGACCTGATCATGGGTGTCGAGCGCCGGGTCGTCTTCGACTTCATCAACGTCATCAATGGCGACGCCAACCTCAATCAGGCCCTGATCAAGGACAAGCGCGTCGACAATCTCTACATCTTCCCGACCTCCCAGACGCGCGACAAGGATGCGCTGCGCAAGGAAGGTGTCGAGCGGGTGATGGACGAGTTGCGCGACAATTTCGATTTTATCGTCTGCGACAGCCCGGCCGGCATCGAACACGGCGCGCTGACGGCGCTCTATCATGCCGATGCCGCCATCGTCGTCACCAACCCGGAAGTCTCCTCGGTGCGCGACAGCGATCGCATCCTCGGCATGCTGTCGTCGCGGTCGCGCCGTGCCGAGCGCAACGAGGCGCCGGTCGACGAATTCCTGCTGCTGACCCGCTATTCCGCCGAGCGCGTCGCCCGCGGCGAGATGTTGTCGATCGAGGACGTCCAGGAAATCCTGTCGATCCCGCTGATGGGCATCATCCCCGAATCCGAATCGGTGTTGAAGGCCTCGAACACCGGCCAGCCGGTGATCCTCGACAAGGAGAGCGTCGCCGGCCGCGCCTATGACGACGCCGTCGCCCGCTTCCTCGGCGAAACCCGCGAGATGCGGTTCATCAAGGCCGAGAAGAAGAGCCTGTTCCGCAGCCTGTTCGGGAAAGCGTGATGAGTATCCTCGAGCGACTCTTCGGTCGCCGGACCAATCAGTCCGCGGCCGTCGCCAAGAATCGGTTGCAGATGGTGCTGGTGCAGGAACGCGCCGGCCGCAACGCGCCCGATTTCCTGCCGTTGCTGAAGAACGAGATCCTGGCGGTCGTCGCGAAATATCTCGACGTCGAAGACGACATGATCAAGATCCAGCTCGAAAGCGCCGGCGACACCTCGGTGTTGGAGATCAATGTCGAGCTCGACAAAGCCCGCATCAAGCCGAAACCCTCGGTCGCCGCCAAGGCTTGAGGCCACCACATACCCCGATACGCTTGCGGAACTCGATATAGTCAACTAAAAGTTAATTCCTGCAACCAAAACGGATTGCAGCGAGAACTTTTGGGCGTGGTCGTCGACGACACGCCGGAACCGGAGGGGTTTTGGCGCAATCCTGCAAACGCCCCGGTCGCGCGGCCTCCGCACCCGCCATCTCGCGACTCGCGCTTCTCGTTGCCATTCTGGCGATCCTGCCTTTCAGCCCCTCTGCACGCGCCGACACCCCGGTGCTGCCGCAAGGCGG
>CAIUCF010000119.1 GCA_903897565.1 uncultured Rhodospirillales bacterium
CGCCAGGAACAGCCACCCCGCCGCGGGGTGCCCCTTGCCGGAATGCAATCCCCCGCGATCGATTACCGCTTCAGTCATTATTCCCTCCATTTTTCGACGGACGGGATGTTAACCAGCGGTGGTGATAGTTTTATGACGCGGTTACTCGGTAGTGCAGCCTGCGCGCGCGAGGACCCGATCGAGCGCGACCCTCAACAGCCGTTCCGCCACCGCGGGATCATGGACAGGCTCGATGCTGCGCCACGCGACGTAGCCATCGGGACGTACCAGCACGCAGCCCGCCTCGTCGACCTCGCGCTTGCGCTGCCACTCGAAATAGGGGTCGAGCGTATCGCCTTCGCCGGTGACGACGAGGCGCAGATAGGGCCGATCGAGCACCTCTACCGCCATCCGCCAGGCCTCCCCGGCCAGGCCCGTCACCAGCGAAAACTTGCCCTTGCCGGTGACGTCGAGGGTCGAGACCCGCTTGCCGAGGCGATTGACCAGCCAGGCATGGGGGATCTTGGCGCCGGGCCGCGTCGTCTCCTGGAGATAGAGCCCAGGATCGCGCCGCCACACCTCGTCGGCGCCATCGGCATCGGCGATCGTCGCACCGGAAACATAGCGCTGGTTCATTTCGACGCCCTGGGCATTGAATTCGCTGTCCTTGAACTCGAACGCCGCCTGCAGCGCGAGGCGGGCGGCGACACCCTCCGGCGAGGAGTCGCGCAGCCGGGCGAGACCGGCGGCGATCGGGTTCTCGGCGCCCTCGACGCGGAAGCACGCTTTGATCGGGGCGTAGTCGAGCCGCGACTGGTTGGCGCGCTCCACCACTTGGCGGCCGACCGGCGCGCGCTCCAGCGAATAGGATTCGAGGAGTTCGGGTCCGGCATCGCCCTTGACGACGAAGGCGAGCTTCCAAGCGAGGTTGAAGGCGTCCTGCATGCAGGTATTGGAGCCGAGCCCGCTCGATGGCGGGTGTCGATGGACGGCGTCGCCGCCGCACAGCACCCGGCCCTTGGCGAAGTAGGGCGCATGGGCCTGATTGACGTACCACACCGATTTCCGGACGATCTCGACCTCGAGCGCAGGGTCGCCGACCAGGGTCCGGATCTGCTGCAGCGCCAGTTCGTCGCTGACCTCAGGCTCGCCCTTGGAAATGTCGAAGCCCCAGCCGGCAATCCATTCCGTCCACGGCGTGATCGCGCGCAGCAACCCCATGCCGATCTCGCCGAAGCTCGCCGCGGGGTTCACCACCCATTGCAGGATGCTCGGCCGGTGGCTGACATAGCGGCTGAGATCGGCCTTGAACAGCACATAGAAGGTCCCGGCCCGCGCCATCTGGCCTTCGAGCGGCAGGCCCAGATCCTCGAACACCTTCGAGCGCGCGCCGTCGGCCCCGACCAGGTATTTCGCCCGGACGCCATACTCGCGACCGCTGAGCGTATCT
Source organism: uncultured Rhodospirillales bacterium (assembly GCA_903897565.1). Classification (GTDB taxonomy): domain Bacteria; phylum Pseudomonadota; class Alphaproteobacteria; order ATCC43930; family CGMCC-115725; genus CAIXXC01. The sequence goes on from CAIUCF010000119.1 coordinate 1,430, forward strand.
CTCAGTTGAACGGTGACGCCGGTGTCGTCCTGGACATGGCTGCGGTACTCGGTGTTGAACGAGAATTTGGCGCCGCGTTGCGCCGCGTTCTTGAAGATCACCGGCTCCATCAGCGGCTGCGGCACGTCGAGCAGCGAACACGGCGAGCCGAACACATAATCGCCGTGGCGGCGCTCGCCGGTGCCCCAGCAGCGCATCCGCGCGATCTCCTCGCCGGCGAGGCTGGTCATAAACACCGTATCGCCCATCTGGTCCCAGGGCGTGGCGTATTTCAGCACCTCGTCCTCGATGCCGAGATCGCGCAACACCTCCATGGCCCGCTGATTGGTAATATGGGCGCGCGGCGTGTCGGCGAGCCAGTTGGTCCGCGAGATCATCTGAACGTCGACGCCGTATGTCGCCAGCGCGAGCGCCGTGGTCGCCCCCGTCGGCCCGGATCCGATGACCAATACGTCCGTGTCGAAAGCCATCGCGATCCTCCCATGCAGGCATTACTGTGAGCGCCTGATCTCTGCATTGTTGATCACATACTAGCATGTTAGTTGGCGACACTCAATGCCTCGCGACATCAGAGCGACCGCAGCCTTACCCCGAAACACTCCCTCCCCCTTGATGGGGGAGGGCTGGGGTGGGGGTGATGCTGCCTCGATATCGATGTCGAAGAGTCGCCCGGCAACACGATCACCCCCACCTAAATCCTCCCCCATAGAGGGGGAGGACTTAATTATGGCAACGACGCTTCCCATCCCGCCGCACCCGGTCTAGGGTCGAGCCATGACCCTGCCCCGCCCGCCCCGCGCCGTCGTCTTCGACATGGACGGCCTGCTGTTCGACAGCGAGAAGCTCTATCGTGCCGGCGTCGTCGCCGCCATCGCCGCGCATGGCCGCGAATTGCCCGAGGCGTTCTACACCTCGGTCGTCGGCCTGTCGGGCGAGGCGATCCAGAACGCGTTCCGCGGCCAACTCGGTGAGGATTTCGATTTCGCCAGCCTGTGGAAACTGGCGGGCGAGCATGTCAGCGCCCTGATCGACGCCGAATTGCGGCTGAAGACCGGGGTGATCGAGTTGCTCGACCATCTCGACGAGCGCAAGCTGCCGCGCGCCATCGCGACCTCGTCGCGGCACCAGACGGTCGAGCGCTATCTCGCGAGCCATGACCTGCGCGGCCGCTTCGA
>CAIUCF010000120.1 GCA_903897565.1 uncultured Rhodospirillales bacterium
CCGCTGATCCCGTGCTACTGGACGCTGATCATCGTAACGCCGCGCATCTTGCGCAGCTCTTCGATCGGCGTGGACAGATAGGTCGGGGCCCGCAGCTTCAGCAGCTTGGACACCAGTTCACGCTCTGTCGGCATGAAGTAGTTGATCGGCATCATCGGCGGCTTGCAGGCCTTGCGGAACTCCATGCAGAGTTCGTTCATCGCCACCGGACAGTCGATCTCGGCCATGCGGGCGAGATAGGTCTCGCATACCGCGGCGGCCGGACGGCCGTCGATGGTCTTCTCGAGCAGATCGGTATCGCTCTTGGTCAGCTCGGAATGCAACTGGGCGACGCGCATTTCCATCCGCGATTCGATCCAGTTGGCCTCTTTCTTGAGCTCCTGGGTCTTGCGGTTCGGACCCAGATGCTCAGCGCGGAAGGCCTTGAGGGCGGCGACGCCTTCTTCAAGCGACTTCAGCGCGCTGATCTTGTCGAACCACTCGTCGCGAAGCTCGGACTTGTACCAATTCTGTTTGGGCATTGTTGTGCCTCCTTGTCCTAGACGCCGGTCGGGACGGCCGATTCGAGGCCGACCAGTTCGGTCGTGATGATGAACTGGTTGCCGACCGTCATGGCGCGGCCGATCGTCGTGCTGATGTTCACCAGCAGGTCGTAGACGGTGTAGCGCTTGCCGAGGATTTCGGCGGCCTCGTCGCAATCGATGACGATCTTGCCGGTGGCCTTGATCCACCAGTAGCCGCCGCGATCCTCGATCGCGATCGTCGGGTTGTCGACCCGCATCGGCTTGATCATCTCGTCGATGATGACGTCGATTTCCTCGGTCTTCATCATCGCGAGCACGACGGCGTCGCTTGAATGGATGACCGAGTTCTCCTTCGACAGGAATTCGTCGATGAAGGACTGGCCCTCCATGCCGTTGGTGCCGGCGTTATAGGCGTTGCTGTTGGTCATGACCTGGGTCCGCCTTCTGGCTAGTAGCCGCTCATGATGTCGGTGATGAAGGCCTCGCGGTCGAAGCGATAGCCGAGCGGGCCGGCGAACCGGGTAACCCAGTCATCGACCACACGTTCGACCGAGGCTTGAACCCCGGCGCGATCCGTGACGCCCTCGAGGGTGACCGGGAGGTCGCGATACACGGCGAGGAACGCCTTCAAGGCCGCGCCGGTGCGCGGCAGCCAGCGATCGGTCCAGGCCAGCAGGTAGCGCTTGTTGTGCACCGAATAGACCGGCTCCTCGTCCTGCAGCATCTTGAAGAACAACGCCTTCGACGCGTCGACCGCCTGCTGGTGGTAAAGGTTGGCCTGGCTCTGGATCCAGGGTGTCAGGGTGTCGCCATGGATCGAGGCCACGCGCTGGAAGAACTCGCGGCGCACGAACTGGCCGAAGATTTCATCATAGACGCAATGGATCGCCCAAAGCTGCTCGCACCAGTCATAGGTATCGCCCCAGACGGTCTCGACGAAGCTGCGTGCCGGCGCCCAGGTCGGGCTCGTCATCCACTGCGCCTTGCCGTCGGCCAGGCTGGGATCGAAGCCGGCGAAATTCTTGGCCAGCAGCACCCGCTCGGTCTGGATCATCTGCGCCGCGTCGTTCTTGTCGAAGCCGCTGAGCGCGATATAGGTCTTGATCAGATCCGACAGGCCGGTATGGACGGTCGAGGAATGGGCGTTGAACAGCCCGTACTCGTTGAAGATGAACGCCGAATAGGTCGGGCCGAGCACCTTGTAGACCCAGTCCTCGTTGAGCATCCGGTAATCGCCGTTCTCGACCCAGGCCTTGAGGAAGCGCTCCGTGGTGCTGCCTTCTTCGTTCTTGGCCTTCACATAGGGCATGAACCAGCGGCGCGCCGGGTCGCGGAAATGGAACCAGTTGCTGGAAATCAGCGCGGTCGACTCAATGGTGAACGCCGCACGGCCGCCGGGCCATTTCTGCACCGATTCGCCGATCTCCTGGCTGCCGGGGACGGCGTCGAGGGAATTCTGCGCATGCAGCATGACGGCTTCATATTCCGTCAGCCGGCGCCAGCCGCGCTTGGCGAAGGGAATATGGTCGCGCTTGCTCTCGAGCGGCTCGGACGGCACCAGCGCCTGAATCTCGGCTTGGCGCTGTGGATCCGCGAAACCGCGGACGAATGTCTGCATTTGCGACATGGCATTTCTCTCCCGAATTCACCGGGCGGCGTGCGGCCTCGCTGCCGCCCGGTGCATGAAAGCACCAGGCGGGGCGGAGTCGGAACGCTTCCGGACTTCTTTCTTGTTCAGGCCGTCGCGGCCCGGGTCGTCAGTGGGTCGGCTGCCAGTTCAGGATCTTCATCGGATCCGGAATGGTCAGGTTGATGTTCTTGATGTCATCCAGGGTCCAGAGACCGGTGGTGTTGACATGCGGCTGCGCCATTAGGGTCTTGCCGTCGCTGCGGACACCGCCAGCCGACTTGATGAGCTCGGACAGCTCGCGGCCTTCGAACTGCTCGAAGAAGTTCACGAACTCGTACCGCTCCGGCTCCTGCAGCCACATCCGCTCGCCATGCGGCTCGGAGAAGGCATAGCGCTTGCCGTTGGACTCGAGGAAGCTCGGCCGCACGGCGCTCTTGGCGAGCGTCGGGCAGAAGGGCAGGGACGAGGTGTGGTCGACGAAGATGCCGTGGCCGTTCTGCATCATCCAGATCGCGCCGAGGAAGCCCGAGTTCGGGTCCTCGAAGCCCAGCGCCTTCCACTCTTCGTAGATCTTGCCGTAATGATCGTACCAGCCCGGATAATGACGCTCGAACCAAGCCATGTCCTCGGTGCTCGGCAGCGACACGCGGATGCCGGTCAGCGGCCACAGCGCGTAGGCCAGCAGCATCAGATCGTGATGGCCCCAGACCGCGTCCTGCTTGGCATCGCCGAGGCAGGCCGGCGACTTGATGCCGAACTGGGCGAGACGGCCGAGCCAGATACCCGCCCAGTCTTCATAGACCCAGCGATTCCAGGACTTCGCCCAGGGCTCGACCTTGTACTTCGAGCCGTATTCCAGCGCCGCACCGATGAAGGGGGTCAGGAACTTGTGCTGTGTCCAGAACGCGTTGTCGAGATCGGTCTGGAGATACTTCATGGCCTCCGGATCGTTCACGATCGACACGATGGTCTGGTAGCCGTTCGCCATATGGCGCAGCTCATCCGTCTCGATCGACAGGAACACCGTCGGCGTGATCTCGTCGCCATTGGCCGCGGCCCATTCCGTGATCGACACGATCAGCGGGTTGGTGAAGCAGGCTTCGCCGACGAGCTGCAGGTTGATCGAGGATTCCACCGGATCGCCGGCGAGGAAGCCCTCGCCGAATGAGCGCTTCACGCCCGGGTAGAGCGGGTTGATGGCGCGCAGCTGCCGCATGTTGGTGTGACCGGCCGGGTCGTAGTAATGCTTGCCGAAATAGTAGTTGACGTAGGCCGTCTGATTGACGTGACGAACTTCGTCGATGACCTGGGCGAGATAGCCGTTCTTCTGTTCCGGCGACTGCGCCGAATCCCACAGCAAGGCCGAGCCGGAAATCGCGCCGTACTCGCCGGTCTCGAGGAAATTCGCGACCAGCTTCATGATCTCGCCCCACTGCGGCGCGATCTTGTTGCCGGCGTCGAGACGCGACAGACCATCAAGGAGCGTGCCGTACTGGCGCTCTTCCTTGACCGACTCCATCCGGGCATATTCCTTGGCCGTCAGCTTGAACTGCTCACGGGTATTGTTGTCCATATTGTACTTGGTCGGATACTTGGTCCGATTGGACTTGAATTCCCATGTGAAGTCTTGGAGCCACTTGTGGACTTCCTGCGAGCTGACACTGCTCGGCGCGGGATGGGTCTTGAGTGCCTCTTTTACTGCGGTGTTGCTGCCGGCCATGTGTCTCTACTCCCAGAAGAACCGTTGTTGTTCGACTTGCGCGCCTTCTCGCCGGCGCTTGGTGTGACGTCCGATAACAGCACCGTTTCAGGCTCGTAGGCGCTTTGCCTGAGCTCGAAGTCGCGGCCGGACCGGGGACCCCGATGGTGATCGGCTGTCCAATTGTGTAGTTACACTATAGGCGCTGTGACAATAACCCGCAACGTAAAAATCGCGCCCACCACAGTCAGATCAAAAAAATATGAAGTACTACGCAAGGTCGTGTGGCACTGCAGCATCGCCGTCGAGGACGCGGCCCGGAGCCCCAAATTTTCTCCCGGTTACAAGAGAAGGGCCGACAATGCTCCCAAGAACTATCACCGCCGACGGTGGCGCCGCCTTGATCGAGATCAATCTCCTTGGATCTACCACGCGACGCTCAGCCGATGGCGGTCGCGTCGCCGACGATCCGTTCCGGCGGGAAGCGTAGCGTCACGGTGGTGCCGACTCCGCTGACACTCTCGATCGACATGGTGCCGCCATGGATGGCGACGAGGCCTTCGGCGAGATAGAGCCCCAGCCCCGCACCCTTGCGGCTCTGCACGAAACTGTTCTGGACGGGGGCGAAGGGCAGGCGCGCCAGCGCGAGCTCGCTCGGGGTCATGCCGACGCCGGTATCCGCCACGGACACGACGAAGACACCGTCAGCATCGATATTCACGGCCACGCGAACGTGTCCTTCCTCCCGGGTGAACTTGATGGCGTTGGAGAGCAGGTTGAGCAGGACCTGGACGATCCGCCGCTTGTCGGCGCGCAGGGGCGGCAGGCCGGGCGCGCAGTCGGTATGGAGCCTGACACCGGCCTTTTCGGCGACCGGCTGCACGAACCGCAGGGCCGTCGCCACGATTTCCGCCATGTCGAGCGGCTGCACGTCGAGATCGGTCTCGCGGGCGAGCAGGGCGGTGGTGTCGAGGATGTCGTTGATGAGGTCGAGCAGATGGAGGCCGGCGGCGTGGATGTCGGCGATGTAGTCGCGCTGCCGGGGATTGGAGATCGGCCCGAAGATGTCGCTCAGCAACGCCTCGGAAAAGCCGATAATCCCGTTCAGGGGCGTCCGCAGTTCGTGGCTGATGCCGGCGAGCAGCGCGCTCTTGGCGCGATCGGTCGCTTCGGCGGTGTCGCGCGCCAGCCGCACTTGTTCGTCGAGGCGATGGCGCGCCGTCACGTCCTCGAGCGAGATGATGATGCCGCCGGTCTCGCCGAGGCCATCGGTCCATGGGCTGATCGCGATGCCGAGCCAGGTACTGGTGCCGTCTTCCCGCCGCCAATCGAGTTCTTCGGCCTGATAGGGATTGCCGTCCAGAGCGGCCTTGTACAGAGCCTGCCAGGATTCCGGAAAATGCGGGCTGACGGCGGCGAAGGACGCGTCGATCGGATCGATGCCCTCCAGGCAATAAGCCTCGATCCAGCGCGGGCTCGCCGCGAGGTAACGGAGTTCGCGGTCGAACATGGCGATCGCATTCGGCGACTGGGTGGTGCGGGTCCGCAGGGTATGCAGGATCTTCGCGCTCGCGGAATCCGCCGCCTCGGCCCGCTCGACGGCGCGCCGCAGCTTGTGCATGGCAACGGTGGCACCGATGCCGATGACAATCATCACGCTCCATTGCACGAGGTTGAAGGGGACGGCGATCGTCAGTGAGCCGATCGGCGTCAGGAGGAAGTAGTCGCTCAGCAACGCCGCCATGGCGGTCGAGACCAGGCCCGGCCCCAATCCACCGTAATAGGCGCTGGCGACGATCGGCAGGATGAACAGCACCAGCCCGGGAGTCGTCCCGGTCATCGCTTCCGCCCGCAGCCGGAGCAGCAGGACCCCGAGCTGCAAGCATACCGCCAGGGGGTAGTGCAGCAGCGCCGAGCCTCGCGTCAGTCTCATTGATCCCGCCTGGTCGTCCGGTGGCGCGTGAATCCGGAGAAAGAAGGTGCAGCTTGGGCCGCGCGGACCGATTAGACGCGTTCCGGGATGAACATTTCGCTAACGCAACATAATCCCGGCGCCGTCATCGTTCGTACAATGTTTCCCGGTCGCGGATCGGTCCCGAGCCGCGCAGCAGACGCCAGGACTTCACCAGCGCCGGCGTCGTCGACTTGGCGCGTTCCTCGACCTCGTCAGGCGTTGCGACATGTCCGGAACCGAGATCGACCCGGCGCTGCAGATGTTCGTTATGCAGCACCATCGCGCACAACAACGTGTCATGGCCCCAGATCTCGATATCGCCGGGCTCGGCCGCGGCGGCGGCGTCCAGGCAGATTGCGTAGTCGAGGATGGGCATCACCGCGGCCCGGGCGATCTCGACGACGCGGGTGCGCGGATCGACGACGCTCAATCGCGCCAGCGGAAACGCCGGCGCGGTCGAGAGCGCCAGGAAATTGACGAAGCCGGGGCCGCCGGGCGCGTTCAGCTCGTGGGCGACGAGGCGCAGGCCGTAGCGCGCGACACCCGTCGACGGCAAAGCTACCAGCGCACCGGGCAGCACATCGGCGAATTTGCGTAGACGATCTTCGAGAACAACTTCCATGGCGGGTTCCTGCGGCTCCCTGCGGCGTTGCTAGACCCGCGTCATGCGGTCACGCGAGCAGCGCGTGGCGAAACTCCGCCGTCCGCGGGGTGCGATGGGTGAAGTCGCCCATGAAGAGCCCACCATAGATGCAATCCGGCTCGAGATAGACGCCGACGCCTTCGACGAAGCGATGATGGCCGTTTCGGAAGCTGCCGACGTGGCGCATCCAGAACGGTCGCCGCGTGGTTTCGCACTGCTGATACGCCGCCATGACGTCCTCCGCCCGCGGGCCATGGAGGAATTCATCCATATAGCGACCCCGCAATGGGCGGTCGAAGCTCGCATCGAGCGCGGTGCCGACCAGACCGATCCGCATCCGGATCGCCCCATCACTCGCCGGCCGCTCCAGCCGCAGCACATAGACCATCGGCAGCAGGGCGGCGCCCAACTCCACCGGATCGACGTCGTCGCGATGGTTGCGGGCCATGAAATATTCGGCGATGCGCCGCAGGCGGGGATCGATCTCGGACCAGATGGCGGGGATATTCGTCACGAAACGGGCGGCCAGTATGCGGGGATCGGGCAGAGCGCGCCCGGGAACCCTCCTTACATAGCGCAGTTGGGGCGGCAGACAATCCCGATTCCGCCCGCCAACGGTGCGACACGCAGCAGTGGTGGAGAATTCGGCAGGAGCGGGGCCGCCGTACTGGCGTCAGGCCGCACGGCGCAGGCGCTGCAGCGCGGTCCTGAGATCGAGAACAGGGGCATAGAGGGTTGGCGGAGGGGATGGGATTCGAACCCACGAAACGGTATGACCCGTTTAACGGTTTAGCAAACCGCCGCCTTCGGCCACTCGGCCACCCCTCCACCGAGAGTGGGTTTTCACACGGCGTTTGTGGACCTCTTCTAGAGGGGTGATGGGGGCGCTGTCAACGACACTGGCGATGATCGGCGTGATTGGCCGGGTCGCGGTGGCGATTGCCGCCGGCATGTTGGGGGAACGGGCCGCGGGGAGAGCGCCGTTTCGCGATTCCGGCTGCGAGGTTGTTGTGAGCAAACGAATCCAAAGACCAGCATGTCCGCCGCCGATCGCAATAGAAAGTCGCGGACCCTAATAGTCATGGCCCTAAAAATGTCACAACATGAATATTATGCGCCAATGTAGATAATTCTATCGTTTTATTGCACTTGGAGCGGCCGACCCTAGGCGGGAGGGCATGCCGCCTTTTCCCTTGTTCTGACTTGGCTTCGCCATCGACGCGCCCTGCTCGGGCGCTTGTGTGCAAACCCGCGGGAAATCTCTGGGTCGGATGAGAACCTTGATGAAAAAAAGCTGCAATCATAAGAGATTAAGAAGGAGTCGCGCCTTCGTGACCTACACGAATTATGTGCCCCAAGGGGCTTTTTTAGGGTTGCGCCGGCAGGGGAAGACGGACTAGATAGCGTTAAACCCTCGTTAATCATAACTGTGCGACCCTGGTTTTTCCGGCGTTGTGCTCCCTGAGCCGCCGCATATAACCCATAACTATACTGTATAATTGGAATTTACACTTTGGAGAGACGCATGATGACTTCACGCGCCACATTGATCCTGCTGGCAGCCCTTGCGACCACGGCGATCGCCACGCCGGCGCAGGCAGCCCTGGTCCACTTCACGCTCACCTCGGGCACCGTCAAGGGCACGTTCACGATCGACAGCGCCGCCAAGCCGACCGTGTATTCGCTGGGGAAATATGCCGATTATCACGGGGTGGAGATTTATTTTAACAAGTTTCCGGCGCGTCCATACGAGGTGACGTTCTTCAGCACCGCGTCGGGCGGCGGCATCGGCATCGCGGCACCCGGAGGCTATGACAAGTCCAACTTCGGCGGACTGCAAGTCTTCGCCGGACTGGTGACGGCGCCGAAGTTCACGAACGGCACCTACACCCTGACCCGGGCGCCGTCCGGGGCCCATGCCACTTTGGTGATTTCCGGAGCGCCCGTGGCGCTGTTCGCCGCGGCATTGTCGCCGGTGCCGCTGCCGCCGGGGTTCCCGCTGTTCGCGACTGCTATCGCCGGTCTGGGTTTCCTGGGCGCCCGCAAGCGCAGCGCCCTCGCCTGATTGATCTTCGGGCCGCCGGCGGCGTCGTTCGCGGCGCTGCCGGCAGCTCGAATACAACATCGGTAGACGGCAAGAGTTGCGATCTCAAAAATGTCACAGCTCGAATAGTCTTTCCTGGCCTACAGTGATGTACCGTCGGTTTGCGCGCTCTACTTGCGCGGCGGAGGCGGATGGAGTGTCGGATTCTCGCGAACACTCACCTAATCCGTTGACACAACACTGTAAAATTGGAGAGACGCATGAGGAACTCACGCGCCGCATTCAGCTTACTTGTTTTTCTGACGGCCGCGGGAATGGCTGCGCCCGCGCAGGCCGCTCTGATACGGTTTACGTTCACTTCGGGAACCGTAACGGGGGCGTTCACGATCGACAGCGTGACGGCGCCAACGGTGTACTCCCCGGGCAAATACGCCGATTACCACGGCGTCGATATCTCCTTCGGTAACTTTCCGACACGCCCCTACGAGCTGTCCTTCTTCACCGCGACCGACGGCGGCGGCATCAGCATCGCGGCACCGGGCGGCGGCCAGAAATCCGTGTTCGGTGGACCGCAGGTTTTCGCCGGGCTCGTGACGCAGCCGCAGTTCGAGAACCGAACCTACACGCTCCTCCGGGCGCCCTATGGGGCACTGGGGGAGCTCACGATTTCCGGAGCGCCGGTGTCGGCAGTCCCCTTGCCGCCCGGTCTCCCGCTCTTCGCGACGGCGCTCCTGGGGATCGTTGCGCTCGGAGGCGTCTTTCGCAAGACGACAGGCGTGTCGAGCCAGGGGTAGCCTTGCCGCTCAGAGTATGGTGGCGGCGACCGGGCCCGAC
>CAIUCF010000121.1 GCA_903897565.1 uncultured Rhodospirillales bacterium
CATGAATGGGTTCCAAATCGATCTCTTTCCCTGGAGGCGCGCGCGACGCTGCGATGTTTGAACCGGTGCTGCAGTTGCGTCAACGGCGGCGGCGCGAACCTGCCGCGTGCGGCGGCGGGTTATGCGGGGTTCCTGCCTTGGATCAATTGGGATATGTACCAATATAGGACGGGGCGATCAGCGGCTGCGGGGTGTCGTAACAATCGGTCTGCGCCAGCGTGCGATAACAATATCTCTGATGCTGCGGCTTGCCCGCCGCGGCGGGATTGACCGGGGTGCCGGGACATTGGCTCTGGACACGGTCGGTCGGCGGCGCGAATTCGGAACAATCCGCGTTGGGATGGCAGCCGGACAAGGACACGATCAGCATGGGTAGGATGAGAAGGCGGATGATGGGCATCATGGGGACAAGGATCCGGCTGCAGATGTTAAGTTTCGGTTTTCGTCCGGCCATTATCGCGGCTGCGCCCCTGCTCCTGCTCGCCGGGTGCATCGGCGGTGGCGAAGGTTGGACGAAACCGAGTCTCGATGTATCGCAACGCTCGGCAGATTTCGCCGAGTGCAAGCAGGATACGCGTCAAGCGACGCAACGGGAATACGCGATCGAGCAGGATATCAACGCCTCGCGCGGCACCGACATGCGCAACCGCGGCACGTTCGACCAGCTGTCCCAGAATATCGATACCTCGGCGAAGGACCAGAGCACCGCGCTGCTCGACTCCTGCATGCTCGGCAAGGGTTACGAACAGGTCAAGTGAGCGGCGGTGGCAGGGGCTCGCGAGCGGTTGACCGAATCGGCCGTCACTCCTATGGTCCGCTCCCTCTCTTGATTTGAATTGCAGCGCCCCATCCGATGTCCGTCGATTATCGCACGACCGTTTTCCTGCCCCAGACCGCCTTCCCCATGAAGGCGGAACTACCGAAGCGTGAGCCGACGATCCTGGCGCGCTGGCAGCAGATCGGCCTCGCCGCCCAAATCCGCGACGACAGCCGTGGCCAGGAGAAGTTCATTCTTCATGACGGCCCGCCCTACGCCAACGGCAACATCCACATTGGCCACGCGCTCAACAAGATCCTGAAGGATATCATCGTCCGTTCGCGGCAGATGCAGGGACGGGATTCGGTCTATGTCCCGGGATGGGACTGCCACGGCCTGCCGATCGAGTGGAAGATCGAAGAGAAGTATCGCGCCGAGAAGAAGAACAAGGACGAAGTGCCGATCGTCGAGTTCCGCCAGGAATGCCGTGCCTTCGCCGCCCATTGGATCGACGTCCAGCGCGAGGAGTTCAAGCGGCTTGGCGTCGGCGGCGACTGGGACCACCCCTACCTGACCATGAATTTCGCTGCCGAGGCGCAGATCGCGCGCGAGATCGCCAAATTCGCGATGAATGGCGGCATGTTCCGCGGCGCCAAGCCGGTAATGTGGTCGGTGGTCGAGAAGACGGCGTTGGCCGAGGCCGAGGTCGAGTACCACGACCATACCTCGCGCTGGGTGTTCGTTCGCTTTCCGATCGTGACGCCCTCGGTGCCCGCGCTGGATGGCGCCGCTGCCGTGATCTGGACCACGACACCCTGGACCCTGCCCGCCAATCGGGCGATCGCCTATGGCGAGGCTTTCGATTATGTCGTGATCGAGGTCGAGAGCGTCGGTGAAGCCGCGCTCGCCAAGGTTGGCGAGAAGATCCTGGTGGCCGAAGCCCTCGTCGGATCATTGACCGGGCAGGCCGGAATCACCGGCTGGAAGACTGTGGCAACGGTGAAGGGCGATTTGCTCAAGGGCTCGATCGCGGCGCATCCGCTGCGGGGCCAGGGCTATGACTTCGCCGTGCCGCTGCTGCCCGGCGGCCACGTCACGACCGAGGCCGGCACCGGCCTCGTCCATATCGCGCCCAGCCATGGCGAGGAGGACTGGGAGGTCGGCCGCGCCTTCGGCCTGGAGATCGCGCAGACCGTCGACGGCGACGGCAGCTATTTCCCTCATGTGCCGCTGTTCGCCGGCCGCCGCGTCTACACCCCCTATGGCAAACCCGGCGACGCCAACGCCGCGGTGATCGACGCCATCAAGGACGCCGGCGGCTTGCTGAGCGAAGGCACGCTCGTCCATTCCTATCCACATTCCTGGCGCTCCAAGGCGCCGCTGATCTACCGCACGACGCCGCAATGGTTCATCTCGATGGAGACGAATGATCTGCGTGCCAAGGCGCTGGCCGCAATCGACGAGACACGCTGGGTCCCGGCGCAAGGGCGCAACCGGATCTATTCGATGGTCGAAAGCCGGCCCGACTGGTGTATTTCGCGCCAGCGTGCCTGGGGCGTGCCGATCGCCGTGTTCGTCGACAAACGCAGCGGCGAATTGCTGCGCGATCCCGCCGTGTTCGAGCGGATCGCCGATGCCTTCGAAGCCGAAGGCGCCGATGCCTGGTATACCGCCCCGCCGGAACGCTTCCTCGGCCCCGATCGCAATCCCGCGGATTTCGAGCAGGTCATGGACATCGCCGATGTCTGGTTCGATTCAGGCTCGACCCATGCCTTCGTGCTGGAACAGCGCCCCGAGCTGCAATGGCCGGCTTCGCTCTATCTCGAAGGCTCGGACCAGCATCGCGGTTGGTTTCATTCTTCGCTGCTGGAATCCTGCGGCACCCGCGGCCGCGCGCCCTATGAAGCCGTGCTTACCCATGGCTTCACGCTCGACGAGCAGGGCCGCAAGATGTCGAAATCGCTCGGCAACGGCGTCGCCCCACAGGACGTGACCGACGAGAGCGGCGCCGACGTGCTCCGGCTCTGGGTCGTGTCGACCGACTACACGGACGACCAGCGCATCGGCAAGAACATCCTCAAGTACCAGATCGACGTCTATCGCCGCTTCCGCAACACCTTGCGCTACCTGCTCGGCGCGGTCGCGGGCTTCAGCGAGGCCGAGCGCGTGGCGCCGGCGGAGATGCCGGAACTTGAGCGCTGGGTGCTGCATCGCCTCAGCGAACTCGACGGCATCGTCAAGGAAGGGGTCGCGAATTTCGACTTCCACGCCCAGTACGTGGCCCTGCACGCATTCTGCGCCGTGGATCTCTCGGCCTTCTATTTCGATATCCGCAAGGATTGGCTGTACTGCAACCGGCCCGACGATCTCGGCCGCCGCGCCGCACGGACCGTGATGGCGACCTTGTTCGATTCGCTGACGACCTGGCTGGCGCCGATCCTGTGCTTTACCGCCGAGGAAGCCTGGCTGGAACGCTACGGTCAGGGACCAGATGTCAGCGTCCATCTCCAGCGCTACCCGGAAATCCCCGCCGAATGGTCGAACCCCGGTCTCGCCGCGCGCTGGGACGTGATCCGCGACCTGCGCCGGGTGGTGACCGGTGCGATCGAGCTGGAACGGGCAGCCAAGCGGCTCGGCTCCAGCCTCCAGGCCCATGCGACCGTCTATGTCCAGCCGCAGCACATCGCGGCGCTCGACGGCCTCGATCTGGCCGAGATCGCCATCGTCTCGCATGCCAGCCTGACCCTGGAGTCGGCGCCGGCCGACGCTTTCCGGCTCGCGGACGTCACCGAGATCGCCGTCGTCATCGGCCTCGCCGAGGGCGAGAAGTGCCAACGTTGCTGGAAGATCCTGCCGGAAGTCGTAGGCCATGATCTCTGCCATCGCTGCGACGACGCGGTTGCGGCGGTGAGCCCGACCGCGTGATCCGACCTTTCCTGATCGGGATCCCGGTCGCCGGGATCACCTTCGCCGTCGACCAGCTCAGCAAACACTGGGTGCTGGAGCGGCTGGCGGGCGCGCCATGGCAAGAGCAATATTATTATGTCGCGCCGTTCATGAACTTCGCCCTGGCGATGAACCGCGGCGTAACCTTCGGCATGTTCGACAATAACGGCAGCGCCAATGTGGCAATCTTCGGCGGCATCGCGCTCGCCGTCGCCGCGGGGCTGTTGTACTGGCTGCGCACCGTCGACCGGGTGCTGGTCGCGATCGCCGTCGGGCTGATCGTCGGCGGCGCGCTCGGCAATTTTCTCGATCGGATTCGCTACGGCGCCGTCGTCGACTTCATCGACGCGCATTGGGGTGCCTGGCATTGGTATGTTTTCAACGTCGCCGACTCGGCAATCGATACCGGGGTGGCGTTGCTGCTCGTGGATAGCTTGCTGGGACGTCGTAAATCGCCTACATAGGCGAACTCGATCAAACAGAGGCCGGATAGGCTAACATCGTAATGAAACGAACGATCTTCCTCGCGTCGGCACTGACCACCGTCATGGTCACCGCATCCGGTTGCTCAGGCCTGCACAAGGCGTTGGGCTTTGAAAAGCAGCCTCCCGACGAGTACACGGTGGTCGAGAACGCGCCGCTGACCTTGCCGCCTGATTTCGGCCTCCGTGCCCCCTCGGCCGAGGGTGGCAAGCCGATCCAGAGCTCGACCGAGGAGCGCGCCCGCGAAGCCGTGTTCACCGCCGGCAACACCGCCTCGACGCCCGACAACACCAGCGCCGGGGGCGACTTGAGCCCCGGCGAATCGGCGTTGCTCCAGGGCGCCGGCGCTACCGGTGCGAGCCCCGCCATCCGCGCACAGATCGACCAGGAAAGCGCAGCCAAGCGCAGCGACAGTGAGGGACTGATCCACCGCCTGCTGTATCGCGGGATCAAGAAGCCGACCGATACCGAGACGCTGGACCCCCAGAAGGAAGCCGATCGCATCAACAAGGATGCCAGCACCGGCAAGCCGATCACCAGCGACGACACGCCGGCGATCCAGCGCACCGGGCACAGCATCTTCGACGCGCTGTAGCATTGCCGCGGTCCGGCCTCGGGCCGGGTTTCCGCTAGGTCGATGCGGCGATGAGATCCGCGAGCGCTGCGGCGCTCGCGGCGATCCAACGGGCGCCGGCGTCGCGCAGGATCGTGGCGTGCTCCGCGCCGCAATGACCGCCTGCGGTAAAGCCGATCACCGCCATCCCCGCCGCCCGCGCCGCCTGGACCCCGAACGGGCTGTCCTCCACGACGATGCAATTCTCGGGCTCGACGCCGAGCCTCTCGGCTGCGAACAGGAATAGATCAGGCGCCGGCTTGCCGCGGCTGACCTGTTCGGCGCTGAAGATGCGATCGACGAAATGCGGC
>CAIUCF010000122.1 GCA_903897565.1 uncultured Rhodospirillales bacterium
GGAGGGAGTTATAAGCTCACCCCGCCTTGCGCAAGGTCAAGTTCAGACGCTTCGCGCCGAGCTGCTCGTGGTGGCCGGGGAGAATGCGGTCGATGCCGTGATGGACGCGACGCGCCGGCCCGCCGAACACGACGACGTCACCGTGATGCAGGGTGACCGTAGTGCTGGGATCGCGGCGCTTGAGGCCGCCGATCCGGAATACGGCGCTGGTCCCGAAGGACAGCGAGACGATCGGCTGCGAGAAATCCCGCTCGTCGCGATCCTGATGCTGGCCCATCTTCGTCCCGGGCTCATAGAAATTCACCAGGCAGGCATCGGGGGCAAAGCCGGGGAACCCGGCCTCGGCCGCGATCCTGGCGGCGAAATCGGCAAGATTTTCGGGCAACGCGGGCCACGGCAAGCCGCTTTCCGGGTCGAGCGCCGCATAGCGATAGCCGGCCGCGTCACTGACCCAGCCGAGCTCGCCGCAATTGGTCACGGCCGCCGACATCGGCTTGCCCATCGGCGTCATCATCCGACGCGGCGGCGCCAGAGCGGCGACCCCGAGCGCAGCATCGAGCAGATCGTCCGCAGCGGCGCCCGGGAGCAGCAACATACCGGGAATCAGGGCGATCGGCGCCACGGCGAACGGCAGCAGCATCACAGGGTCGCGCGACAACCGGGATCAGTGATGCGACCGAGCCGCGCCGCCGCGAGATGGGCGAAGCGCAAGGTCACCGCCTTGCGCCGGGCCGGCGCCAGGCGGCTGAGCGCGCTTTCCCGAACCAGCAACGCTGCAAAGGGATCGGCCCGAATCAGCCCGCAATCAGCCGGCAGGATCATCTCGGGAAAGCCCTCGGGGACCGCGAAATACAGATAATCGCAGAAGCCCCAGTATTCCGCCCATTTGCGATCACTGCGGAAATCCTCGACCGAGCTCTTGATCTCGACGATCACGATATCGCCGCTGGTCGACAGCGCCATCACGTCGGCCCGGCGGCCATTAGCGAGCGGCACCTCGGCAAGGCAGGCATAGCCGAGCGCGTTCATGGCCCGGCCGACGCCGCGCGCCAGCCGCACTCCAGGCAAGGCCCCGGCGAGCGGGTCGGCCGTCTCGGCATCGACAGGCACTGGTTGCCCCTGATACATGTTGCGTTCGTCCAACCCCCTCGCAATCTTCTCCCCCAATTCTAAATCCAGAGCGATCACGCGGATAGCGCAAAGCGATCTACTCCAGGAGACTCCATGAACCGCCTGAACCGCCAGTTTTTCAAAGATGCGTGGGAACTGACCAAACCCTATTGGACCTCGGAAGATCGCTGGAAAGCCCGAGGACTATTGGCAGCCGTCGTCTGCTTCGTCCTGTTCCAGGTCTATCTGAGCGTCCTGTTCAACTACTGGCATGGCGAGTTCTGGGATGCGATCCAGGATTACAAGCTGAAGCTGGTGCTCTGGCTGTTCGGGAAATTCGCATTCCTCGCCACGTTATGGATCCTGTCGGGGGTCTATGGGGCTTATCTGCAGCAGCTCCTGACCTTGCGCTGGCGCAAGTGGATGACCGACCACTATCTCGCGGACTGGCTCGGCGCCAACGCCTATTACCGGATGCAGCTGATCGATCGCGGCACGGACAACCCGGATCAGCGCATTGCCGAGGATATTCGCGATTTTCCGAGTCAGTTTCTCAACCTGACACTCGGCCTGTTGAACGCCTCCGTGACGTTTTTCTCGTTCGTGACGATTCTCTGGGCGCTATCCGGCCCGATCACGATCCCGCTCGGGTCGCTGGGCAGCGTGACGATCCCGGGCTA
>CAIUCF010000123.1 GCA_903897565.1 uncultured Rhodospirillales bacterium
CAGCTTGGTAGGCATGGCTCTCTCCTTTGTCGGCCTTCCTTAGACTGATGATCCAGCGGATCGGCCGATCCGCGTTTCCCCTCCATGTGAACACGCAAACCAACACCCGGCCTGCGATCGCGCCATACGCGATGATGCGGCGTTCGCCATAGTCGCGGCGGCGATCGTCGAATTCGATGGTGTCGCTGTCGAACAGCGCCATCGCGATGTCGAATGGGAGCCCTCGCTCGCGGGCATTTCTTGCGCTTTTTTCGGGATCCCAACCGAAGGCCATAGCCTGGAAGCTATGTCATCGACACATCTGCGTCAATGACATAGGTGTTGGGAGCATCGCAAAAAATTCGCTGACGCTTTATGTTATGTTATAACATTGCGTTCGCCCTGACAGGCTGTTAAACAAGCCGCAACCCTCGCCTTCAGAACGAGAACCCGATGCCCAAAGGTCTGCTCGCCATCCTCGCCCTGGCCCTGCCCCTCCTCGGCGGGAGCGCCCGGGCCGCAACAATCACGGTCGTCGCGGCCGAGAATTTCTACGGCGATATCGCGCGGCAGATCGGCGGTGATCGGGTGGTCGTCGACTCGATCCTGTCGAACCCCAACCAGGATCCGCATCTGTTCGAGGCCAGTCCCTCGACGGCGCGCGCGCTCGCCGATGCCCGGGTCGTCATCTACAACGGCGTCGATTACGATCCCTGGATGGTCCGGCTGCTCGGCGCCGACGACGGCACCACCCGGCGGGTCATCGTCGCCGGCGATCTCGTCCACCGCAGGCCCGGCGACAATCCCCATATCTGGTACGATCCAGCGACCATGCCGATCGTCGCCCGCGCCATAGCGACGGCGCTCATCGCCGAGGATCCGGGGCACCGGGCCGATTACGCGCGTCGTCTCGACGCGGTACTGGCATCGCTCGAAGCGATCGACGGCGAGGTGAACGGCATCCGGGCCGGCCACGCCGGCGCAACCGTCACCGCTTCCGAGCCCGTGTTCGGCTACATGGCGACCGCGCTCGGCCTCCAAATGCGCGATAGCCGCTTCCAGCTCAGCATCATGAACGACACCGAGCCGAGTGCCAGCGACGTCGCCGCCTTCGAGGAAGGCCTGCGCGACCGCAAGGCCAAGATCATGTTCTTCAACAACCAGGTCGTCGATCCGACGGTGATGCGGCTGCTCGGGCTGGCGCGCAAGGCCGGAATTCCGGTGGTCGGCGTCAGCGAGCTGGAGCCGCTCGACACGCCGTATCAGGCCTGGATGCTCGGCACGTTGCAGGCCGTCGACGCCGCGCTCGGCCCGCCAGGGAAATAGCGCACCCATCGCCGTGCTTGACCGCGCCGCGGCTTCGGTGCGATGCCAACCCCGACGCCCGCCATCCGCGCGGGAAGAATCATCGACCAGGGGGAGAATTCCATCATGACCCATCGCCACGGCGGCTGCCTGTGCGGCGCCATTCGCTACGAGATCAAGAGCGAGCCAGCACTGGTCGCGGTCTGCCATTGCACCCATTGCCAGAAGCAGAGCGGCGCGATGTATTCGACCAATCTCGGCGTGCCGGTGGCCGATTACGTCCAGACCGGCGAAACCAAGGTGTTCCACGACAAGGGCGACAGCGGAAAATCGGTCGACCGCCATTTCTGCGGCAATTGCGGCTCGCCGATCCTGAGCAGCGCCGAGGCCCTGCCGGGCATGGTGCTGATCAAGGCCGGCACGCTCGACAGCCTCGTCGGCATCGTGCCGAAGATGGAACTCTACACCGATCGCGCGGCCGAATGGGTCCCCGCCGTCCCCGGCTCGCAGCGCTTCGCCCTCGGGCTCGGCTAGCCCCGCCAACGGCGACGGGTGACCGGCAGGGAATGCCGATCACCCGTCGGGTCTACTGCGCTGCCTGAGCCGTGCCGGCGTTCGCCGCGGGGGTGAGCGCCATGATCTGGCTGAACAGGCGGTGGAACTGGTAGTCCGACGCCAGCGCCAGCGCCGGGCTGAGATTGCCGGCAAATGCCTCGCCGACCTCTTTCCAGTCCTCTTCCGTAAACAGCGCCTGGGCGTGGTCGATGATCACCTTGTCTTCGAGCGACATGTGGCGCCACGCCGCCTCGGCGAGACGCGAGACCAATACGGCGAAGTTCGCCTGGGCGCCGGGGACGCCGTCGGTCCAGCCTTGCAGCGCCACGTCGAGCTCCGCGATCAACGCATGCTCGGCGGCGTGATCCGCCCGCAATTCCTCGATCAGCTGATCGACATGGCTGGTGCGGCGCAGCAGCTTCGGGAACAGGACGTGCTCCTCACGAGGATGGTGGCGCGCCTGAGGGAATTCCTTGAGGTAGCGCAGCATCGCCCGGATCAGCGCGAAATCCGGCGCGTATTCGCCGTCCTCGGCCTCTTCGACGAGATGGCTCAAGCCGTGGATCACGGCGGCGATCGAGCGGTGCTCATCCTTATAGGCGCTGAGCGCTGCGTTCAGCTCCGGGGTCTGATCATTGCGGGCGTTGCCGGCGACCAGCACCGGGATCCCTGCATTGGCGAGAACCTTCTGCGTCTGCGAGCCGAGCACGAGGCCGGTGACCCCGCGATTGCCCCGCGACGACAGGAAGATCAGGTCGCAATGGTGATCGGCTGCGGCCTTGAGGATGCCTTCATAAGGGCGCTTGCAGACGACGATGGCCGAATCATGCTCGACATCGCGGGCACGGGCCGCGGCCTCGGCCTTGGCGAGAATCGCCCGTGCAGCACCGTCGGCATCGACGCTGTCCGTGTCCTTCTGCGCATGAAAGAACGTCACCTTAGCGCCCAGGCTATGCGCGAATTCGATGACCTGATCGACCGTGCCGATCGAGGGCGCCGAGCCGTCGATCGGTGCCAAGATATGGCGATACATTGCTTGTCTCCATCACCCGGCGCGGCCAGGCGAAAGCACCCACGCGCCGTCATTGAACCGGCGTGAAGAGACCAAATCCCGCCGCAAGCGACAATACGGGCTACTCCGTACGGCAGAAGGTCGCA
>CAIUCF010000124.1 GCA_903897565.1 uncultured Rhodospirillales bacterium
CTGCTCGGGTCGAGGCTGATCGTCAGGCGGCGGTCGAGCCGGGCGCCGTCGAACAGGATCGTCTCCTGCGGCAGCCATTCGAGATCGGCATTGCGCGCAACGGTGAGGCTCGCGGTCACCGCGCAATCGTCGCCGAGCGAGCGATAGATCTTCTCGGCCGCCTGGGTCGTCACCGTGGCGGCGGCGCCGGTACCGATGCTCACCGCGAGGTCGATACGATCGCCGCCGACAAGGCCGCCGGCGGTATTGACCAAGACGGCCTGCGGGATCTCGTCCGCGGCGACATCCGGGAACAGCACTCGGCACGGGCTCGCCTGGTAGAGCTCAGCGAGTCTGGTGCGGCCGTCGCGGGCGGCGAAGGCGATAGAGATCCTGCCTTGGGCACGCTGCGCGACTGACACCAAACCCGAATCCATCCCGCTCCTCTCACCGATGCATGTCACCTGAATAGCATGAAGACGAGCCGGAGCCAGCGCTCCGCATTGACATCTTCGACGCATCGGTGGTTAATTGGACTGACGGGTCCAAAAAAAAGTTGAGAGACAGGCCGGTACAATGGGGCGGCGTCGGGAATTCCAGGAGGATGATGTCGTCGCCGCGGCCATGGAGCTGTTCTGGCGCGACGGCTACGAGCACACCACCCTCGACGATGTGATCGCGCGGGCGGGCATTTCGAAAAGCAGCTTCTACAGCGCCTTTGCCGGCAAGCAGGACCTGCTGGCGCGGGCGCTCGGTCGCTACGGCGAAACCTGGATGGCGGGGCTGTTCGAACCCCTGTCGCGGCCGGGCGCGGCGCGAGCGGAAATCGAAGAAGCATTCGAAATCTTGGTCATGCGCTTCACCGGCCCGCTGGCCAGGCAGGGTTGCCTGATGACGAATTGTGCGATCAACGTAGCCCCACATGATCCGACCCTGCAGCGCCATACCCGGATGCTTCGCGGCGCCTTCGCGGCGGCGATGGCCTCGGCGGTCGCGCGTGGTCAGGCCGACGGGACGATTTCCACGGACGAGAGCGCCGCGACGCTCGCGCGTGTTCTGGTCAACGCCCTCAACGGCATGAGCGTCTACGCGAAGCTCGATCCCGACCCCGGCGAGATGGCCGATATCAGCCGGCTCAGCCTGAAAATCCTGGACGATCCGAAAAATCAACCGGCGCGGCATCGCGCCGCCAACGAAGAGGGAAGACGAGATGAAACATGTGTTGATGGTGCTGACGTCGCATGACCGCCTGGGCGACACCGGCCACCCCACCGGCTTCTGGCTCGAGGAATTCGCGGCGCCCTATTATACCTTTGTCGATGCCGGGCTGAAGGTCAGCTTGGCGTCGCCGCGCGGCGGCCAGCCGCCGCTCGACCCGAAGAGCTCGGCGCCGGATTTTCAGACCGCGGCGACTCGCCGGTTCGACGCCGATCCGGCGGGCAAGCAGGCGCTCGCCCATACCCTGACGCTCTCGACTGTCCGCGCCGAGGATTATGATGCGATTTTCTACCCGGGTGGCCACGGGCCGCTCTGGGATCTCGCGAGCGATCGTGATTCGCTGAGACTGATCGCGGCGATGGCCAAGGCGGGGAAAGTCGTCGCGGCGGTCTGCCATGGTCCGGCGGCCCTGCTAAAGGCCGAGATCGACGGCGTCGCTCTGCTGAAGGGGCGTAACGTCACCGGCTTCACCAACAGTGAGGAGGCCGCCGTCGGCCTCACCGAAATCGTGCCGTTCCTGATCGAGGACGAGGTCGGCAAGCGCGGCGGCCGCTTCAGCAAGGGAGCCGACTGGGCATCCCATGTCGTGACCGATGGCCGTCTCGTCACCGGCCAGAACCCTGGATCATCGGAAGCGACGGCAGCCGCAGTCGTCGCCCTGCTTTAGCAACATCAGTTCGGGAAACGACCGCGCCGCAGCCCGGCGCGGTCGCAACAAACAAGAAACGGGAGGAACCAATAAATGGAAAAGCGCGTAGCAATCGTCACCCATGTCTGCGAACTGGCCGGTCTCGCCACGGCCCACGCTCTGGCGCGCGACGGCATGACCGTGGTCTGCCATGATGCGACCTTTAAAGACGCTGCCGCCCGCCGCGACTTCGAGACCGCGCAGCCCGGTCTCGTCGCTCGCGCCGAGCAGGAGCCTGAAGCCCTCGTGCAAGGCGTGATCCGGGATTTCGCGCATGTCGACGTGCTTTATTCGAACGACATCTTCCCGGCGCAGTTCGTGCCGGTCGAGGAGACGAGCCTCGATCAGTTCCGGGCGACCCTGGAAGGGCTGCTGGTGATGCCCTTCGGGCTGTGCCGGGCGCTGGCGCCGCATATGAAGGCGCGTAGGGCCGGCAATATCATCCTGTTCACCTCGGCGACACCGCTGTCGCCCTATCCGTTTTCCTCGGCCTATTGTGCGGCTCGAGCCGGTGCGGCTAATCTCGCGGTTTCGCTGTCTCGCGAATTGGCGCCCCACAATATCCAGATCAACGCCATTCTGTCGCAATTCCTGCACAGCGAACTCTACTATCCGCGCGATTTGTTCGAGAACAATGCGGCGGTCAAGGGCTACCTGCACGCCCATGTCCCGGCGCAACGGCTCGGCGAGCAGACGGAACTCGCGGAGCTGGTCGCGTTCCTGGCCTCGGGGAAATGCAATTTCGTCAACGGCCAGCAGATTCCGTTCACCGGAGCGTGGCCGGGCATGCCGAAATGGCCGGCGACATTCAAGTAGCGCCCGTATCAATCCGCTTGCCGCGGCGCACAAAACCTGCTGACATGATCGAAGTTTCAACAGCGAAAGGAGGTGGTCCCATGTCTATCCTTAGTCAGCCGCAGTCGTCGGCGCTCAAGACCGGGACGCCCGCGCTTCGTGAGGTTCACGAGGCCTGAGCCGACCCTGAAGGACACCGACAGACTTTCGTCTGGCACAAGGAAAAGGAGGCCCAATCGGGCCTCCTTTTTTATTCGCTGCCGATCTTGGGTCTGCGCGTCACGGTTTGGTCGGCGCGATGTCGTAGTCCATCGCCGGCGCGGCGCCGGTATAGCCCGGCATCAGCTTGTCCGGCGTATAGTGGCCATAGGGCGCGCCGTCCGCCTTGATCCAGTTGATGGCGCGGATGCTGGAAATCTTGGTTCTTGCGTCGGCGATGTAGGGCCCTAGCGAGGCCTGCGAGCCGGGGTAGGCGAAGGCCGACAATCCGTCGATTTCGAGCGAGCTGCTGTTACTGGATGCCGCTGCGGCGTAGATACCGTAGGCGGGCATCTTGTCCTCGACATAC
>CAIUCF010000125.1 GCA_903897565.1 uncultured Rhodospirillales bacterium
CATCCCGGTGAAAGCCGGGATGACGAAGGGTTTTGCGAAGTCCTGCGCGCTTCAAAATCACGCGACCATCAGAATCCCATTGACGAACAAAACGGGAACATTTACGGTATCCAAGATCGCATCGCGCCGTGGATCGGCTTTGAGTCCCCCACCCGCGCGCTGCACCTCTCGGTGCCGGTTTCGACGAGTCTTCGGATGGTCGCGAAAACCGGCACCGACAAAATTTTGCATCCCTTCGGACTATTTTCTAAATTAGCGGAAGCGAAGATAGCGTTCGCGCGTTGTCGCTGCGTATGATTATCGACCCCTTCGGGTCCCGGTGCCGGGTGTGCTCTCCTGGCCCGCAATCTGCATACGGTTGTCGGCGCCATGGCGGCACGGGCAACGCGGGGATGTGAATGTCGAAACACGGCCAGAAGGTCATCATTGATCCGAATATCGTCGGCACAGTGGCGGGTTATGGCGCAGCTGCAACGCAAGCAAGCGGATCGTTCGCGCATGCCCATTCCCCGAATATCCACGCCTTGAGCCCGCGCACGTCCGGCGCCACCGCCAAGGATCGCGTCAGCAGCTTGGCCGCGCGCGATTTCCGCCTCGACCTGTTCCGCGGCATCTCGCTGTTGCTGATCTTCATCGACCATATCCCGGATAATTTTCTCGCTTTCTTCACCCTGCAGTCGGTGAGTTTTTCCGACGCCGCCGAGATCTTCTATTTCATCTCCGGCTACGTCGCCGCGATGGTCTACGGCAAGGTGTTGCTCCAGCATGGCTTCTTCGCCGCGAGTCTGAAGGTCTACAAGCGCGTCTGGACCTTGTTCATCGCCCATATCGTGCTGTTCATGGTGTTCGTCGCCGAGGTGTCGATCAGCGTCAACCATTCCGGCCACTGGATCTACAACACGCAGTTGCGGGTCGACGATTTCCTGGCCGAGCCGGGCACCGCGATGTTCAAGGCACTGACCCTGCAGTTCCAGCCGGTCTATCTCGACATCCTGCCGCTCTACATCGTGTTCCTGATGTTCTTCCCGCTCGTGCTCAAGGGCTTCAGCCGCAATGCCCTGCTGGTGATGATTCCGTCGGTGTTCAGCTATCTCGGCGTCCAGTTCTGGAACTGGAACCTGCCGAGCTATCCCGAGGGCCATACCTGGTATTTCGACCCCTTCGCCTGGCAGTTCCTGTTCCTCATGGGCGCCTATTGCGGCTTCACCAAGCTGACCGGCCGGCGGGTGCTGCCGCAGTCGCGCTGGCTCCTGGGCGTCGCGATCGGATTCCTGGTGGTCGCCGGCACGATTCAGTTCTCGGCGACCCTTCACGGTTTGTCGGAAGCGATACCGCGGGTACTGTCCTTCGTCGTCGCCGCCGACAAGACCACCCTGGCACCGCTGCGCATTCTCAACTTCGTCGCCCTGGCGATCGTCGTGGCGACTCTGATCCCGCAAAACGCGCGCTTCCTGACCAACCCGGTCGGCTGGTCGATCGTGCGTTGCGGCCAGCATTCGCTGCATGTCTTCTGCTTCAGTATCGTGCTCGCGGTGATCTCGCAGATCGTGATGCAGGAAATCGACGGCGGCGTGCCGCTGCAGGTCGCCGTCAACGTCATCGGCATCGGCAGCATGCTCGGCTTCGGTACCCTGATGTCCTGGCTGCGCCACGAAGGCAAGCTGCCGCCGCCGCCGCAGACCGTATCGTGATCCGATGACAGCCCTGGTCGATCCGGCGCCGCCGCGCAATCACGACCACCGGCTCTGCATCGAGACGGCGATGAGCCGCGCCGCGCATCTCTGCGCCTCGCGCGACGCCAAACTGACCAATAGCCGCCGCCAGGTCTTGGAGCTGGTCTGGGATCGCCACGAGCCGGTCACCGCCTATGATTTGGTGGAGACCTTGCGCGCGGTCACCGGCAAGCGCGTCGATCCGCCGACCATCTATCGCGCCCTCGATTTCCTGATCGAGCAGGGACTGGTCCATCGCATCGAAGGTCTCAACGCCTTCATCGGCTGCAGCATGCCGGAAGCGCGCCACGCCGGCCAGTTCCTGATCTGTGGCGAGTGCGGCACCATTCGCGAGCTCGCCGAACCCGAGATCGCCCGAGCGGTAGCAGCCGGCGCCCAGGCCCAGGGCTTCGTCGTCGAACGCCAGACGGTCGAGGTCTATGGCCGGTGCGCCGAGTGCGCCGCGACCATCGGGGCGGCGTGAGGTGAGCCAGGTCGTCAGTGCCGCGGCCGGCGAGCTGCTGCCCGTAACGATCCTCACGGGCTTCCTCGGCGCCGGCAAAACGACCCTCCTGGCAGGCTTGCTCAAGCAACCGGAATTCGCCCGCACGGCCGTGATCATCAACGAGTTCGGTGAGGTCGGGCTCGACCATGATCTCGTCCGCGCCAATACCGATGCCCGGGTCCTGCTGCTGGAGAGCGGCTGCGTGTGCTGCTCGCTGCGCAGCGATCTCACGGACACCTTGCGGGACCTGTTCCGCCAACGGGTGTTGCTGAAAATCCCTGAGTTCGAGCGCGTCATCGTCGAGACCACGGGCCTCGCCGATCCCATGCCGATCCTCAACGCGTTGCAGGCCGATCCCGTGACCGCCGTGCGGTTTCGCCTCGACGGCATCGTCACGGTCGTCGATGCCGTCAACGGCGACGCCCAGATGGATGTCCACGCGGAAGCCGTGCGCCAGGCGGCGATGGCGGACCGGCTGGTGCTGTCGAAAACCGATCTCGCCGGCCCCGAGGCCGTCGCCCGGCTGATCGCCCGGCTCGCGCTGCTCAACCCCGGTGTCGTCCCCGTGCTTACGAAGCTCGGGGAGGTCGCGCCGGAGATTCTAACCCGGGTGAGCGCCGACAATCAGGCCCGCGCCCTCGCCGATCTCGCTCATGCCGCGCATGATCACGGCGAGGATCACGACCACGGCGTCGGCTCGTTCACCTTCAGCTATCGCGATCCGCTCCCCTGGGACCGGGTGAGCGACGCCTTCGAGTCCCTGCTCGGCGCCTATGGCGACCGCATCCTGCGCGTGAAGGGGATTCTCGCCATCGAGGACGAGCTGCTGCCCGTCGTCATCCAGGGCGTCGGCCACATCCTCTATCCGCCGACCAGCCTGCCGGCCTGGCCCGACGGGCCGCCCGCCGGCCGTCTCGTCTTTATCACCCAAGGCCTGACGCGGGCCGAGGTCGAGCCGATTCTGGCCCAGCATTTGGGCTGAAGCCGCCCGACAAATTTAAGCCCTCCCCCATCAAGGGAGAGGGGGTCCTACAGATGCCCGAGCACCCCTTGCGCATCCCCGAGCACCGACCACAGCGTCGGTACGGCATCGAGCCCGCGCATCGCGTCCGGGGTGAACCAACCCGCGGCCTCGGCGTCATCGGCCGCCACCGGCTCGCCCGCAATCCAGCGCATCAGCACCGGCACCAGAACGAAATGATAGGGGGTGTCCGCTCCGGCCGGTGAGAGCACATCGATCGCGGCAAGCACCCTCGGATCCGCGCCCGAGACGCCGGTTTCCTCGGAGAGTTCGCGTATGGCGGCGTTGACCAGCGGCTCGCCCGGCAGGATCGAGCCGCCGGGAAAGGCCCAGAGCCCTTGGCTCGGCGCCTTGCCGCGGCGGATCAGCAGAAACTGGTCGTTGCGATGGACCACGGCGGCGACGCCGACTCTGACCTCCACGGGCTCATTCTCCATTCCAGCATCCCACCGCGCCATGCTAGACCGCTCAGGACCCCGTCGCAAATCCCGTCCTCCCCGCCACGCTGTAACCGAAGTCAGTCATGCCTGAATTGCCCGAAGTCGAAACCGTGTGCCGTGGCCTCGCCCGCGTGATGGACGGCAAGCGCCTGGTTCGCCTCGATCTGCACCGGCCCGACCTGCGCTTCCCCTTTCCCAAAGGCTTGCGCGAGCGGGTCGAAGGCCGGCGGATCGGGATCGTCGAGCGGCGTGCCAAATACATCCTGATCCGGCTGGAGGATGGCGGCACGATGATAGGCCATCTCGGCATGTCGGGACGCATGATGATCGGCCGCGACACCAACGAGCCGCTCGGCGCGCATGATCATGTGGTGTTTGCGGTCGAAGACGGCGTCACTGTCCGCTTCAACGATCCGCGCCGGTTCGGCTTCCTCGATTTCGCCGAGGCCGGCGCCCTGGGCGCCCATCCCATGCTGGTGACCCTCGGCCCGGAACCCCTTTCCGACGCGTTCACCGGCGCGGTGCTGGCGCGGCGCCTGGCGGGTCGCAAATCCAGCATCAAATCGGCCCTGCTCGACCAGAAGATCGTCGCCGGCATCGGCAACATCTACGCCAGCGAGGCGCTGTACTGGGCCGGCATCTCCCCGCAGCGCAGTGCCGACGATGTCTCTGGAACACACGCCGAAGGACTGGCGCTCGCGATCAAGCAGGTCTTGACCCGGGCGATCGCCGCCGGGGGCTCGTCCTTGCGCGATTTTGTCCAGACTTCCGGCGAGCTCGGCTATTTCCAGCATGAATGGGCGGTCTACGGCCGCGAAGGCGAACCCTGTCCGGGCTGCGACTGCGGCAAGACGATCGAGAAATTCGTCCAGAATGCCCGGGCAACCTTCCATTGCCCGCGTCGGCAGACGTGATTTATCGCACGCGGACGTGTATGCTGGCAGCCATGTTCAGAAATTGCCGCGGCGCCCGGTTTCTCGCCCTCGCTGCCCTCTTCCTCACCTTGGGAAATGGCGCGGGAGCCGTGGAATCTGCCGTCTACCTGCCCGGCACCGAGGATGTCCCGTTGATGCCCGGCTTGGCGCCGGCGCCCGACGGCATGCTCGTCTTCGATCAGCCGCAGGGTCGAATCGTCGAGGTCACCACCTCCGGCCCCGTACGCCGCCGCGACGTCCTGAGCTTCTATCACGAAAGCCTCCCCGAGCTCGGCTGGGCCGCCCATGGCAAGCACGACTTCGAGCGTGCCGGCGAGCGCTTGAGCCTCGAGATCGCCGGCCGTGACGGTCATCTCACCGTCGCATTCAGCCTGATCCCCGGTTAACCCTTCACCTTCTTTCCGGTCATGAATCCAGTCATCCTGCGCGGCCTGGCGCCGATCGCCGATCGTTACGACGGCCTCATCCTCGACGTCTGGGGCGTCCTCCATGACGGTGAGCGCCCCTATCCCGGTGTTCGCGAAACCTTGGCGCGGCTGAAATCGACCGGCAAGCGGATCGTACTGCTCTCCAACGCGCCGATGCGGACTCCGCCGGTACGGGCCCGCCTCGCGGGCTTCGGCATCGGGCCGGAACTCTATGACGACGTCCTGACCTCGGGCGAGGAAGTATGGCTGAACCTTCGCGATCGCACCGACCCGTTCTACGCCGGCCTCGGGCGCCGTTGCCTGTGGATCGGCCCGCAACGCCACGCGACGGTGGTGACCGATCTCGACCTGACCTTGGTCGAGACTGTCGAGGATGCGGATTTTCTGCTCAACACCGGGCCTGACGATCTCGATGAAGCGGCGAGTGCGTTTCAGCCGCTGCTGCGCGCCGCGGCCGCTCGTGGCCTGCCGATGATCTGCGCGAATGCGGATCTTCACGTCATGCAGGGTGATACCGTGATCCAATGCGCAGGCGTGCTCGCCAAGCGCTACGAGGAGCATGGCGGCGCCGTGCGCTGGCACGGCAAGCCCTTTGCTTCGGTCTATCACGGCTGCTTCCGCCTGCTCGGGGAGATTGTGCCAACCCGCATTCTGGCCATCGGCGACAATATCGATACCGATATCGCCGGCGCCCGCGGCGTCGGGATCGACTGCGCGCTTGTGGCCGGCGGCATCCATGCCGACCAGCTCAGCCTGGATACGGGTGGCCTCCCGAACCCAAAAGCGCTTGCGGCACTATGCCTTGGCAAAGCCGTGCCGACATGGGTATTGCCACATCTCCTTTGGTAGTAATCTTAATTAATACTCGCGCTTTTATACGATTCCGTGGAACGCAAAGCCTTACGAAAGTGTTAATCCTATGTTATCCATATTTCTGAAAGACTGGTTGGCCTCCGACTCAGATCGAACCTTCAATTGAGTCTCGAGAAGATCCGGACCTAGTATCGCGAGCGCAATATCCGCATGTCCCGGCCCCCGCGGCAACCTGTATCGTCCACCCATAGCGCCGCTCGATCCCGGGTCTTAGGTGAGGAGTTCGCTGTACCGCGCGTCCGCCAATCGATCCTGGTGGTCGATGACGACATTCTCAGCATCAAGCTCCTCCAGGCGGCCTTCGGCGATCATTACGTCATCCTCACCGCAACCTCCGGCAATCAGGCCGTCGAGATCGCGGTCAGCGACTGCCCCGACCTGATCCTGCTCGACGCGATGCTGCCCGATATCGACGGCTTCGAGGTCTGCCGGCAATTGAAGGCGGAGGAACGGACGACCGCGATCCCGGTGATCTTCATCACCGGCCTCGACGCCAAGGAACAGCAGCGCCGGGCGCTCGAGCTGGGCGCGATCGACTTCATCAGCAAGCCGATCGACCTGACGATCCTCACCTTGCGCATCCGCAACCATCTCGAACTGAAGCTCTACCGCGACTTCCTCGAGAACCTGACCCTGCTCGACAGCCTGACCGGGATCTATAACCGCCGCGCCTTCGATGAGATCCTGGAGCGGGAATGGCGCCGCGGCCGTCGTTCGACGACGCCGCTGTCGCTGCTGATCGCGGATGTCGACTGCTTCAAGCGCTACAACGATCTCTACGGCCACCCGCAGGGCGATTCCTGCCTGCGCCAGGTCGCCGAGATCCTGGCGACCACGGTGCACCGGCCCAATGACACGGTCGCGCGCTACGGCGGCGAGGAGTTCGCCATCGTTCTACCGGAGACGGATCGTGCCGGCGCCCTCCTGCTCGCCGAACAGCTGCGCGAGCGGATCGAGAGCCAGGCCATCCCCCATGAAGAGGGCGGCCCCGGCAAATGCGTGACCGTCAGCATCGGTGTCGCGTCGCTGATCCCCGACGACGCGACCAAGCCATCCTTCCTCGTCCAACTCGCTGACGAGCATCTCTATCAGGCTAAGGACGCCGGGCGGAACCGCGTCTACTGACCCGGGTCCGGCCCCCGCCCGGATCAGTGATCCGAGCGGTGCAGGATGGTGTCGGCGAGGCCGGTATCGTAGGCAATACCCTCCGCCGTCAGGGTCAGGGCGTAAGGGAATTCATTCTCACCGATCAGCTTCTTGCGCGACAGCGCCTGCCACACCCCGG
>CAIUCF010000126.1 GCA_903897565.1 uncultured Rhodospirillales bacterium
CGCCCCATCGCTCAATGAGATCGGCATCACAGAATGGACAAAAAACGCTGTCGAAATTGCTGCCACAATCGACGAATTCCGGCGTTTCCGAGACACTCAGCTCCGGATCTTCGGCGTCGGGCCGGAGCGTGCAGAGCAAATTGAACGCGGCCTCGCGATTTGCCTCGGCCGGTATCAAAAGCGGGTCTTCGGGAATGACAATCAACCAGTTATCAGACATCGCGATCTCGCTTCTCAAGAGTGAAGGCTTTGGCGCGAACTCGGCATCTGAGCGACAAGATTAAACTGGAGCGGAGATAAAATCCATGCGGAGCTATTTCAGCGTGAACGCCCGATGGCTTCCGCGCCGCGAAGATGCGAGCGCCCTCGCCCTTCGCCTCGCCGATTACTTCAGCGACCTCGCGACGGTCGATCCCTTGTTCGAGCGTTGGGAACGGTGCGGCTTCCGCAATCGCTCTGTCGTGCCCCGCGACGTGACCATTCCCGCCGAGATTCCGGAAATGCGCGCCTGGCTGGACGAGAATGCCCGATATGAATCACGTAATGGCCGCAAGACCATGACCGGAAACGGGATCCATGCGGAAACCATCGGCGAGAACCCACACGCGTCGTT
The DNA here is from genome assembly GCA_903897565.1 of uncultured Rhodospirillales bacterium. Taxonomy (GTDB): domain Bacteria; phylum Pseudomonadota; class Alphaproteobacteria; order ATCC43930; family CGMCC-115725; genus CAIXXC01. The sequence continues at coordinate 614 of CAIUCF010000126.1, forward strand.
TTGGCTGGATGCCGACCTCACCGAGGATCCGGAAACGAGGCGAGGATACATTACCCATGGTTTTCTCGTCGGCGGGATCGAGCCCCCACGGATTCGCCGCATGGCGCTCGGCATGTTGGCATCGCTGGTAACGGCCTGGGATGTCTCTTGGGCTGCTGTGGCGCCGGGTGATTTTTCCGGGTATGCGCCACCGGAGGATCCCCTGTCTCGGATGTTTCAGGCCGGTTGGGCGGTGTATCTCGCGCCGGAACTGGCCGAGAAGATCAGACGTTCGGAAGATTTACAGGTAACAACCCAAGCCAATGGCGGCATCGTAATAATGGCAGCGTCAGAACTCTTCGATCCCGAGAACCCGGCGCATAGGGCTGCTGCAAGGCAAATTGAAGTAGCACTCGCCCCACTGAATTATCCGAAGAGTGCAAAACCCCCTCGCGGAAATCCTTCGCCCTGAACGCCCCCCCGCGCACCGGACCGACGCGAGGATATGATCCGATTTTCCTGGCGGGGTTGCATTCTCGCGCTTGACGGGACCACCTCCGCACGCCTTAACTGCTCGTCGCGCAAACCGCCGCTGTGCCGCGGATTGCCGGATGAGAGCAGCTTCGAGGGTCGCATGAGTTCATCGGGCAAGCATTCGAGCGGATCGACAGCCCTATCGCTGATCCTGATCCTGGCCGTGGTCGGCGCCGTGGCGGCAGCCTTTCTGTACACCGGCGGCTGGCTCGCGCCGCCACGGACGACTCCGGACAAGATCGTGGCGGCCCTGGCGCCACCGGGTGGCCCGGCCCTGGGGCGGCGGCGCAACCACGTCAAGGGCGTCTGCTTCACCGGGGTCTTTGCCGCCAACGGCGCGGGCGCGAGTTTGTCGACCGCGGCGATGCTCGCGAGCGGCGAGTATCCGGTGATCGGCCGCTTCAACCTGGCCTCGGCAGACATCAGCGCGCCCGATGGCGGCGTTCGCGTCCGCGGCCTCAGCCTGGCGATCACCGCGCCCGATGGCGAGGAATGGCGCACGGCGATGATCGATGCCCCGTTCTTCCCGGTCGCCACGCCCGCGGCGTTCTATGACCTGCTCGTCGCCTCGAAGAGCAAGGACCCGGGCGCCATGGGCGCGTTCGTCGCCGCCCATCCGGAACTCCCGGTCTTTGGCGCCTGGGCGAAGAGCGCGCCCTGGACGGCGAGCTACGCCGAGGAGCGCTACAACAGTCTCAACAGCTTCGTGTTCACCAATGGCGGCGGGGCACAGGCCGTCGTGCGCTGGTCGTTCGTGCCGAGCGTGGCGCCGACCCCTGTCGCGGCCGACGCGTTGAAGCAGCTCGGGCCGGATTTCCTGGAACAGGAGATCGCCGAGCGGGTGGGGCATGGTCCGCTGCGCTGGGAGATGCTGGTGACCATCGCCGACCCCGGCGATCCCACGGCCAATCCGAGCAAGCCCTGGCCGGCGACGCGGCGGGTCGTGGATGTCGGCACCTTGATCGTCAAGGCCGTCGAGGCCGAGCCGGAGGGCCCGTGCCGCGACATCAACTACGATCCCACTGTGCTGCCCGCCGGCATCACCGTTTCCGACGACCCCTTCCCGGCCGCCCGCTCTTCGGCCTATCGCCGGTCCTACGATCTGCGCGCGGCGGAAGCGCGTTTCTATCCCGGTAACGCCGCGGGAGCTGCGCCATGACCCATCATCCGCGGCCGTTCACGCTGCTGCAGCGCTCGCTGCACTGGCTGATGGCGCTCTGCATCCTCGCCATGCTGTTCGTCGGCGTCGCCATGGTCTCGACCGTGGGCTCGGCGTATCTCGCGCTGGTCGCCTTTCACAAGAGTTTGGGCATCACCGTCCTGGCTTTGGTGATCATCCGTCTCGTCCTGCGCTGGCGCTCCGGCACGCCACCGCTGCCGGCCGATCTGCCCGAGCC
>CAIUCF010000127.1 GCA_903897565.1 uncultured Rhodospirillales bacterium
CGGTCCCGTTCATATACGCGTCCACCTGAGCCGCGACTTGTGACGGGTCCATGCCTTCGAGCCCCGCAGACACCGGATCGACATGGACGATGATGGCGTCGCCCGCCGGTGTGATGCCGTCCTTGATCTCGACGACGCCCTGGATTTTTGCGATCTGTGCCGCGACCTTCTCAGCCTGTGGGCCAAGGAGGGCAGGATTCCCGGCGAAGAGCTCGATCTCAATCGGCTGAGGTACCGCAGTGAGATCACCAATCAGGTCTTCCATCAGCTGCATCAACTCAACCTGGATACCCGGGACCCGGCTTGCGATCGCCAAGCGAAGCTCGGCCATAATCTCCGTGCTGGCCCGTCGTGGCTGCGGCTTTAGGCGGACGAAGAAATCGCCAGAGTTCGGCTCGTTCATGTCGCCGCCGAGCCCGAGCCCCGTGCGCCGCGAATAGGTTTCGACCTCGGGCGTCGCCTTGAGGATAGCTTCGACCTGCCGCAGCTCCCGATCGGACTCCGACAGTGAAGTGCCAGGCAATGTCCGGTAATCGATGACAAAGCCGCCCTCGTCCATCGCCGGCATGAAGCCGCTGCCGACGTGGCTGTAGGAAACCCATCCGAGAATCACCAGCGGTACGATGCCAAAGATCAGCAGCGTCGGCGATTTGAAAAGTCGTTCGAGCAGCCAACGATGCTTGCGCCCAACCCAGGACTCGTGCTCCTGGGCAGGATCATGCCACTTGTCGAAATCGATCACTTGGTGAGCGAGGATGGGTACCGCGAAGGCGGTGAACACGTAGGAGATCGCCAACGCCGACGCCATCGTTACCGACAGCGCCTTGAAGAACGCTCCCGCGACACCGCTGAGAAATCCAAGCGGCAGGAAAACGATCAAGGTTGCGAGACTGGACCCGGTCAAAGGCCTCAGGAATTCCTGCCCTGCGGCGAGAACCGCCCCCGGGCCGCCGCCCGCTTCGCGCGATCGGGCCGCGCGGCGGGCGATATGCTCGATCATCACGATGACATCGTCGATAAGGAGGCCAACGGCGGCGGCGATACCGCCCAAGGTCATGATGTTGAAGCTGTCGCCGATGAGGCTCAAGATCAGGATCGTCGTCGCGAGTGTCGCCGGGACGACAAGCATCGCAACCAAAGTGGTGCGCCAGCTGCGCAGGAATACAAGCAGCACGACTGCCGCCAGACCGAGGCCGATCAGGACTGCGTCCCTTACGCTCGCAGCTGACTGTGTCACGAGCAGGCTCTGATCGTACCACGCGCGCAACGTCACGCCGGGCGGCATCTGCGGTCGATAGTCCGCGAGTTTCCGGCGCACTTCAGCGGCGATCTGGACGCTGTTGCCGTCCGGCTGCTGGTAAACCTGGAACAGGACCGCCGGCCGGCCATCGGCGACGACCTTGGTCCAGGCGGGCTTGACTCCGTCCGTTACTTTGGCGACGTCGCCGATGCGGATCACGCCATTCGGCCCAGATCGGACGACGATCGATTGAATCTGATCGGCGGTCCTGAGGCTCTGGTCAGCGACCACGAGGTAGAGCCGGTGGTGATCCTCGATCCGCCCAACTGCGGTCAGGAGGTTCGCAGCGGCGAGCGCGGTGCTCACATCACTGAACGCCAGTCCCGCAACATCAAGACGGTGAGGATCGATCGCGACCTCGATTTCCTCTTCCCCGCCGCCAAC
>CAIUCF010000128.1 GCA_903897565.1 uncultured Rhodospirillales bacterium
ATACCGAGCACGTCTTTGGCTCGTCCTCACCACATCGCTGATTTTTTGTTCGGTAGGCGGCTACTTTGTTGCCAGGAGCGGCATGCGACCGATCGAGAATATCGGGCGCACGGCCGAGCGGATCAGGTCCACGACACTTCATGAACGTATCGAGCTTGGCGAGCTTCCATCCGAAATCTCCGGACTCGCGAGTACGTTCAACGCAATGTTGGACCGGTTGGAAGACTCATTCGAGCGCGTCTCACATTTCTCGGACGACGTTGCCCACGAGTTGCGCACGCCCGTGAACAATCTTCGCGGCGAGATCGAGGTAGCGCTTAGCCGTTCCAGATCGGAAGAAAACTATCGGGACATTCTGGGTTCATGCCTGGAGGAATGTGAGCGGATTTCGCGTCTCATCCAAAGCCTGTTATTTCTAGCCCGGATCGAAAATGCGGCTGACCAGCTCCAGATCGAGACCATTCATCTAAGACAGGAGCTTGAGAAGGTCATCGAATTCTACGGAGTTATGGCGGCCGACGCTGGGATCGCGTTGGAGCTGCTTTGCGATGAAGCGCGCGTTGCGGCGGTCGATCGGACGCTGTTTCAGCAGGTAATTGGCAATCTTGTCTCAAACGCCATCGCGCACACGTCGATCGGCGGTAAAGTTCAAATCAGCGTCTCCGGAGACCAACATAATGTCGTCATTTCGGTGACCGACACCGGCTGCGGCATCGCTCCCGAGCATCTGCCCCGCATCGTCGATCGCTTTTATCGGGCCGACCGGGCGCGATCGAACGCGAGCCATCATCTCGGGCTCGGTCTTGCTTTGGTCAAAAGTATCGTCTCACGTCACGGTGGGCGCTTAGAGGTCGATAGCGTTGTCGGTCGTGGCACCGCTGTCCGGATAGCTCTACCAACCACGGCCTGAGATCGGACCGGACGTAAGCCCGTTAGATGACGGTTCCGTCATCTGGCCGTCATGGTTGCGTCAGACGCGAGCCCGTAACGTCCGAGGCTCTGGGTCGGCTTTCTCCCAGACTGAGCCGGGAGACGCATGCGTCACGACAAACGATCGGTTATCTGCTTTTCGATCCTCCTCTTCGTGTCGGGGTGCGCGAGCTATGAATCTGCACCACTCTCCCCGACGGAGACTGCCGCCACTTTCGAGGGCAGCACGCTGACGGATAGCCGACTGCAGCGGTTTATTGCTGTCAGCCTTGATCAGAGTCGAGCCTCGTCGCCGAGCCTCACATGGAATCTCGACCGGCTCACTTTGGCGGCGCTCTATTATCATCCCGAACTTAAGCTCGCCGATGCCAAGTTCGCGCGCGCCGAAGCTGAGGTCATTTCAGCCGATCAGCGGCCTAACCCATCGGTCAATCTGTCGGCAGCTTTCGGCACCGCCGCGGTTTCTGGGGCGATCACGCCAGGCGCCATTCCCGCCACGCTTGGCCCCGTCATCAACTTCGTGATTGAGACGTTTGGGAAGCGGGAGAAGCGGTCGGCTCAAGCCAGGAGTCTCGCCGAGGCTGCTCAGTGGGATATCGCGAGCGCGAGTTGGCAGGTGCGTGGACGCGTACGTGAAGCATTTATCGCGTTGTGGGCCTCGCAACGTCGGGCGGCTTTAGCGCGACGGAGGCTCGATCTGGAAGACGAACTCGTGGAACTTCTGGATCACCGCGTCGCCGTCGGCGCGATTTCGGGTGTCGATGCCGCGCGCGAACACATGACGCGCGCGCAAATGGCATTGGCCTCTGGGGAATTTGATGCGGCTGTCTTGAAGGGGCAGGTGCAACTTGCCGAGGCGATCG
>CAIUCF010000129.1 GCA_903897565.1 uncultured Rhodospirillales bacterium
CCATAGAGCTCGCCGCGGAATTCGCCCGCCGCGTAGCCTTCTTGCCAGATCAGGCCCTGCAGCTCCTTGAGCGGCGTCGCCTTGCGGTCCTCGTCGAGCCAGCCGAGCAGGGTCGCGATCACGCCAGCCTCGTCGAGATCGGGCGCGCCAGTCAGGCTGCGGACGCCATCGAGCGCCGTCCGCACCGCCGGGTCGTCGCCATGCGCCCGCACGAAATCCGGCAGCCGGGCCCGGGCATGGGGGAACAGGATCCGCGCGACGAACGAGATCGGCGTGGTCGTGCCCTCGATATCGGTGACGACGGCCGCGACCGGCAGGAGATCAGCCTTCGAAATAGGGCACCCGCTCGGCGATCGGATCGCCGGTGTATTTCGCGACCCAGCCCTCCGGATTGTTGAACAGGCGGATGGTCGTGAAGCCCGGGTTGGGTCCCATGTCGAACCAGTGCCGGGTCAGCGCCGGGACCGACAGCAGATCGCCGGCATTGAGCACCATGCGATAGATCGTGTTCTCCGACCGCAGATAGAACGCTGCGGCGCCTTCGGTGAAGAAACGAACCTCGTCCTCGCCATGGGTGTGTTCGCTGAGGAACTTGGCGCGCAGTGGCGCCGTGTCGGCGGTGCCCGGCTTGAGACGGAGGATATCGCCGGTGACGTAGCCGCCCTCGGCCTTGAGCCGGGCGATCTCGGGCGCATAGGCCGCGAGAATATCGTCGTCGGCGGTCTCCGGCGTCACGCTGTCGCGCAGGCCCCAGACGTCGTATTGCACGCCGATCTCGCTCAGCAGGCGCTTGATCAGGACCGGCGTGGACGTCTGCTCGAGCCGGCGGACGTCATCGCTGGCGTCATAAATGGTGAGTTCGCTCATATCGCGTAGCCTCCTGGCACCAATTGGCAGCTGAACAGGAAATCGAAGGCCTCGGCGTGGCGCAAGGCGTCCGCCATTGTCGCGCCCCAGGCATAGAGCCCGTGCCCGGCAATGAGAAACCCCGGCGAGCGCGGATACTGCGCGGTCCGGCGCTCGACCTTCTCGGCCAGCGCCGGGATGTCCTGGCTGTTGGCATAGATCGGAATCCGGATCGAGACGTCATGGCTCTTGATGCCGGCGAACGCCTTCAGCAGCTCATAGCCCTCGAAGATCACCTCGCCCGACCCGGCGAAACGCCGCGACACCAGGGTCGCCGCCAGCGAATGGATATGGATGACGGCGCCGATATCGGCATGCATGCGGTAGGCGATCTGATGCAGGCCGGTCTCGGCGGAGGCGCCCGGCGGTGGCGCCTCGTAGATCGCCGCGCGCATCACGTGCTCCGTCGAGAGCTCGCCCTTGTCGACCCCGGAAACGGTGATCGCCATCGCCGCCAGATCGATCCGTTGCGAGATATTGCCGCTGGTGGCGGGAACCCAGCCTTTCGCCGCGATCCGGCGGCCGGCGGTGATGATCGCGGCCGTGATCTCCGGGGAAATGTCGACTGTCGCGTCCGGTGGGTAACCCAAGGCTGTGCTCTCGTTCGATTGCATCGGTCATGCTGCTGGCAGGATCAGCCTCGGCAGCGCAAAAGTCAGGTCCGAGGGCGCGAAATGGTCTTCCGGCGCCGGGATTATGGGACCGAGTTCCCTGGCGGGGCAACGGAAACTTGAACGCCTCGCCATCGCGCATCGCTTTCCTGCCGTCCGAAATCGCGGTAGGTTTGCCGGGCTTCCATTCCGACCTGGGCGTCGTATCCTCTGCACCGCCTCCGGCACTCCCGAACCCGCAAGAATGCCCAGATGTCCCCTGTCGACAGGCTCAGTCAGTCTCCGAAACCGCGATTGTTCCGTCGTGACGAGCGTGCAATCTGGGTCTTGATCGCGGTCTTCGCACTCTATCAGTTTGCGTATCTGGCTATCTATTTCCGCAACGGCTTGACCGACATCGATCACAAATTCTTCTCGGATTTCTTTGCCTTCTGGTCGTTTGCCCGATTTTCCCACATTTACCCGGCCGACCAGCTCTACGATATCGTCAAACTTCAAACGTTCGAGCATAGTCTTCCTGGCCATTTCCAGCTGCTCTATCCTTTCCTTTATTCCCCTATCTATTTGTTGTTTTGTTTTCCTTTTGGATATCTCGGCTATCTCGGTGCGTTTCTGGCCTGGAATTCAATAAGTCTCGCAGTTTATGGTCTTGCGATATCGCGGCAGCACTGGCGCAATACCGGCGTGCTGGTCGCGCTGGCCGCGCCGACGACGCTGATATCCGTCATCTTCGGCCAGAACGGCCTCCTGAGCGCCGCATTGCTGCTCGGCGGCTTTCGCCTGATCGGCCGGCGACCGCTGCTCGCCGGGATGGTGCTGGGGTGTCTGGTGTTCAAACCCCAGCTGTTCGTTCTCATCCCTTTGATCTTGCTCGTTTCCGGGCGTTGGCGCGTGCTTGCCGGGGTCGCCCTCTCGATCCTCTGCCTCTGCGCCATCACGAGTCTCGGCTTCGGGATCGCGCCCTGGCACGCCTGGCTGCGCACGGTGCCGCTGCTGTGGCAAATCTTCAAGACCAACCAGCTGCAGCTGAGCCCACTGATGCCCACGGTCACCTCAGCCCTGCTCCAACTCGGAATCCCGCGCAGCACCTGCGGGGCGGTTCAGACGTTAGTCGCCGCTCTGGTCACCGCGACCTTGCTCATGATCTTCTACCGCAGCGGGCGAAGCGGAAAAGCGCCGCGTCCCCTCGACAGCGCGGCGCTGATCGTCGGAATCTTTCTCGTGACGCCTTACGCCTATGTCTACGACATGCCGATGGTGTCGTGCGCCGTAGTCCTGGTCATCGAGAGCTGCGCGCGCTTCGGCAGGGCGTGGCGATCCGGCGAAGCGACCGTATTGGCGGTGACCTTGCTGCTGCCGATCGCGATGCTGGGCCTGCGTTCTGTCGTGCCGCCCGCGGCGCCGCTGTTGCTCGGGTTGCTTTTCGTGACGATCCTCCGCATACGCGTAACGATGCCCGACGACCCTGTCGACGATCGCCATTCGTCGCTTGCCAACCGCTGAGGAGGAGAGACGGCAATGCCGGAAAGCCATCACCCGCCGAGCGACCCTTACGGCATCATCCGCGACCTGCCGCTCTGGACGGGCGAAATCGAGATTACGCCGCTCTCGGGCGGCATTACCAATCACAATTTCCTGGTGAGCGACTCGCGCCGCCGCGTCGTGGTCCGCTTGGGGGGCGACATCCCGGTCCATCAGATCATGCGCTTCAACGAGCATGCCGCGAGCAAGGCCGCCGCCGCCGCGGGCATCTCGCCCGCGGTCATTCACGCCGTCCCGGGCGTGCTGGTGATCGACTACATCGAAAGCACGACCTTGGACTCGCCCGGTGTGCGCCGCAATCGCGACCGCTGCGTCGCCCTGGTCAAGCGCGCCCATCGCGAGATCCAGGAGCGGCTGCGGGGGCCGATCCTGTCCTTCAACGTCTTCCACATCCTGCGCGACTATCGTCACACTCTGGTCGCCGGCAAGAGCCGGATGCTGGCGCAACTGCCCGGCATCGCCGAGAGGGCGCAGACCCTGGAGCGCCTGGTCGGGCCGATCGATCTCGTCTTCGGCCACAACGATCTGCTGCCGGGCAATTTCCTCGATGACGGCAGCCGGCTGTGGCTGGTCGACTGGGACTATGCCGGCTTCAACACGCCGCTGTTCGATCTCGGCGGGTTGTCGTCGAACAACGGCTTCGACGACGCCGACGACCTGCTGATGCTCGAAGACTATTTCGAAGCGCCGCTGACGGAAGCCCTGTTCATCCGCTATCACGCGATGCGCTGCGCGTCGCTGCTACGCGAGGCGGTCTGGAGCATGGTCTCCGAACTGCACTCGACCCTGAATTTCGACTATGTCGCCTATACCGCCGAAAACATGGCCCGCTTCGAGCGGGCCTGGACCCGCCTGCAGGAGTTGACCCGATCATGAGTGAGTTACCCGCCTCGGCCAAAATCATCGTCATCGGCGGCGGTATCGTCGGCTGTTCAGTCGCCTACCACCTCGCCAAACGCGGCCTGGAGACCCTGGTGCTCGAACGCCACCAGCTGACCTCAGGTTCGACCTGGCACGCCGCCGGCCTCGTCGGCCAGCTCCGCACCAGCGCCAACATCACCAAGCTGCTCGGATATTCGGTCGAACTCTACGACAAGCTCGAGGCGGAGACCGGTTACGGCACCGGCTGGAAGCGCAACGGCGGCCTGCGTCTCGCCTGCAACGAGGATCGCTGGATCGAGGTCAAGCGCCAGGCCACCACCGCACGCAGCTTCGGCCTCGACATGCACCTGCTGTCGCCTCGGGAAGCTCAGGACCTGTGGCCGCTGATGAATGTCGACGACGTCATCGGCGCCGCCTTCCTGCCGACCGACGGCCAGGCCAGTCCTTCGGACATTACCCAGGCGCTGGCCAAGGGCGCGCGCATGGCCGGCGCCAAAGTGATCGAAGGCGTCTCGGTCGAAGATTTCGTCGTCGACAATGGCCGGCTCGTCGGGCTCAAGACCTCCGCGGGCATCATCCGGTGTGAGAAGGCCGTGCTGTGCGGCGGACAATGGACGCGCCAGCTCGCCGCCCGCGCCGGCGTCGCGGTGCCGCTGTTCGCGGTCCAGCACCAGTACCTCATCACCGAGGCGATTGCCGGCGTCACATCCAACATGCCGACCCTGCGCGATCCCGACCGCCTCACCTATTACAAGGAAGAGGTCGGCGGCCTGGTCATGGGCGGGTATGAATCCAACCCGATCCCCTGGGACAGCAGCAAGGTGCCCGAGGACTTCGCCTTCCGCCTGCTGCAGGACAACTGGGACCATTTCGAGCCGCTGATGGAACTGGCGCTCGGCCGCGTGCCGGCACTCGGGCAGGCCGGGATCAAGCAGATGATCAACGGTCTGGAGAGCTTCACGCCCGACGGCAACTGGATCATCGGCGAGGCGCCGGAGCTGCCGGGCCTGTTCGTCGGCGCCGGCTTCAACGCCTTCGGCATCGCCTCGGCCGGAGGCGCCGGCATGGCGCTCGCCGAATGGGTCGCCGATGGCGAGCCGCCCTTCGACGTCTGGCCGGTCGATATCCGCCGCTTCGGCCCCAACCACCGCGACCCGGCCTGGGTGCGGACCCGGACCCTGGAGGCCTATTCCAAACACTACACCATCGCCTGGCCGCTCGAGGAATACCGCTCCGGCCGGCCGTTGCGGCGCTCGCCGCTTTATGAGCGACTGCTGGAGAAAGGCGCCTGCTTCGGCGAGAAGCTCGGCTTCGAGCGGCCGAACTGGTTTGCCGATCTCGCCGCCGGCGAAGCGCCGGTCGATTGCTATTCATACACCAGGCCCGGCTGGCTCGACGCCGTGGCCCGCGAGCACAAGGCGTGCCGGGAAGCCGCCGTGGTGTTCGACCAGACCAGCTTCGCCAAGGCGCTGCTCATCGGCCGCGACGCCGAAAAGGCACTGTCCTGGATCTGCGCCAACGACGTCAACGGCCCCGTGGGCCGTGTGGTCTATACCCAGATGCTGAACGCCAAGGGCGGCATCGAATGCGACCTGACGGTGATCCGTCGTGCCGAGGATCGCTACTACATCGTCACCGGCACCGGCTTCGCCACCCATGATTTCGACTGGATCCGCCGCTCGATCCCGGCGGGGCTCGACGCCAGCTTGATCGACGTCACGCCGATCAACGCGGTCCTCTCGCTGATGGGGCCGAAATCCCGCGACATCCTCGCCGGCGTCACCGAGAGCGACGTCTCGCATGCCGGCTTCCCCTTCGCCACGGCCCGGGAAATCCCCGTCGCGGGCGCCACCGTGCTGGCGGTGCGCATTACCTATGTCGGCGAGCTCGGCTGGGAGCTGCATATCCCCGTGGAATTCGCGGCCACCGTCTACGATGCGATCATGGCGGC
>CAIUCF010000130.1 GCA_903897565.1 uncultured Rhodospirillales bacterium
CGTAGCCGACCGAGCCACCGGAGGCGAAGGCGTCGCCAAGCCAGAAGCCGTATTCCTGGGCTATGCCGTTGGCGATATCGGAGAAAGTGGCCGTGCCCTTGTCGGCTGCAACCACCAGATAGGGGTCGGCATCATCATAGCGGATCGTGTCGCGGGGCGGCACGATCTCGGTGCCGGAGATGGTGTCGGTGATATCGAGCAGGCCGCACATCAGGGTCCGGTAGCAGGCGACGACCTCCGCCATCACGGTGCTGCGATCGCCCGTCGGCATCCGCTTGACGACGAAGCCGCCTTTGGAGCCGAGCGGCACGATGACCGCATTCTTGACCTGCTGCGCCTTCATCAAGCCGAGAATCTCGGTGCGGAAATCCTCGCGGCGATCCGACCAGCGGATACCGCCGCGCGCGACCTTGCCGCCCCGCAGATGGACACCCTCCATGCGTGCGCTGTAGACGAAAATCTCGACCATCGGCCGCGGCAGTGGCAGCAGCTCGATCTCGCGGCTCGCCAGCTTGAACGAGAGATAGGGCTTGGCCGTGCCGTCGGCCTGGCGCTGGTAGTGATTGGTCCGCAGGGTCTTCGCAATCAGCAGCATCAGCGCCCGCAGGATGCGGTCCTCGTCGAGGCTGCTGACCTGATCGAGCGCGGCGGTCAGCCGCCCCGTGATATCCGCGACGATCCCCGCGCGATCTCCGGCGAGGTCGATGTCGAAACGCGCCTCGAAGAGGTCGACGAGCAGGCCGACGATCTCCGGATGGGCGGCGAGCACACCCTCGATATAGCTCTGGCTGAAGGTCGTGCCCGCCTGGCGCAGGAATTTGACATAGGCACGCAGGATCACCGTCTGGGTCACCGTCAGACCTGCGGCGGTAATGAGGCGGTTGAACCCGTCATCCTCGACGGCGCCGAACCAGATCGCCGGGAAGGCTTCGTTGAAGCGGGGCTGCAGCTCGGCAATATCGATCGCGCCGTCGCCTCGCGCCGCCAACAGGAATTCCTGCAGCCAGACCGTGGTCGCGGCGCCCTCAGGACGGATTTCGAACGGCAATTCGCTGATGACCCGGAAACCAAGATTCTCGAGGATCGGCAGGATGTCGCTGAGCGCGATCGGCTCCGCGGCCTGAACCGTCTTGAGGATCAACTGTCCGGAAACGCCCGCCGGATCGGCCGTGAGCGCCAGACCGATACGCTCGCCCGACAACACCCGGTCGATCGCCGCGATATCGCGCAGCGCCGTCGCGCCGTCGGTGCGTTCGGTATAGCCGGTCGGAAACGCGTAGCGATAGCGCCGGACGATCCCGGTATCCTCGCCGGCAGCGACGGCATGACGGCCGACCGCTTCCTGGAGCACGTCCGTCCAGGTCCGCGTCGCCGCCGCGATCGCGGCCTCGACGGCGCTGATATCGATATGCGGCAAGGTCCCGGAGCTGTTGTTGACGATGAAATGCAGCCGCGCCAGCACCGCCTCGCCGAGTTGGGTCGAGCGGATTTCCGGCGTGCCTTGAAACGCCTCGCCGAGAATGCGAGTGATGCGGCGCCGGGTCTCGCTGGAATAGCGATCGCGCGGCACATAGACGATGCAGCTGGCAAAGCGGCTGAAGGGGTCGCGGCGCACGAACAGCGCCACCCGCGAGCGATCCTGGAGATGCAGGATGCCCATCGCGGTCGCGAACAGGTCGGCCTCGGAAATCTGGAACAGCTCGTCGCGCGGATAGGTGTCGAGGATGTGGCGCAACGCCTTGCCGTCATGGCCGTCGGGCAGCACCTTGGCGCGGGCGATCGTGCGATGCACCTTGCGGCGCAGCACGGGGATAGTCTGGGTCGGCTGATTGTAGGATGCGGAGGTGAACAGCCCGACGATCACCCGCTGCCCGCAGACTTTCCCCTCGCTGTCGAAGGTCTTGACGCCGACGGTATCGAGCTGGACGGGGCGGTGCACGGTCGAGCGCCGGTTCGACTTCGAGATCATCAGGATCTGCGCCGATTCCAGGAATTCCTGGAGGTCGGGCGGAAACTGGGCGACATCGCGAACGCCATCGAATAAGCGGTAGGAATCATCGCGCAGCAACCCGCGACCGCTCTCAGGCACGACCGTCATGCCGGTCGCGCCGATCGCGTATTCCCGGTAGCCCAGAAAGGTGAACTGATCTTCGATCATCCAGGACAGCAGCGCCGCCACCTCGGAGGCTTCGGTCGCCGCGACCGGCA
>CAIUCF010000131.1 GCA_903897565.1 uncultured Rhodospirillales bacterium
CTGCGGCGGCGGCGATCGCGACAGGCCTAGCTGTCGCATAGCCGCGCCGCATGCCAGTGCAGATGGTCGGCGACCAGGGTCTGGATGAACCAGTAGGAATGGTCATATTCGGCGTGACGGCGCAGGGTGAGCGCCTGGCCGGAGGCCGCCGCCGCGGCCTCGAGGGTTTGCGGATGCAGCTGGGTCTCGAGGAATTTGTCGGCGAGGCCCTGATCGACCAGGATTTCATCCGGGTAGGGCCGGTCACGCATCAGCAGGCTGGCGTCCCAGGCCGCCCAGCGGTGGCGATCGGACCCGAGGTAATTGCCGAACGCCTTCTCGCCCCAGGGCACCGCTACCGGGTTGGCGATCGGCGCGAAGGCGGAGACCGATTGGTAGCGATCCGGGTTCTTCAGCGCGATGATCAGGGCGCCATGGCCACCCATGGAATGGCCGAAGACGCCGCGGCGATCCGCTCGGGCTGGAAAGGAGGTCTCGATCAGCGCCGGCAGCTCGGCGGTGACGTAGCTGTACATCCGGTAATGCTTGGCCCAGGGCGCTGCCTCGGCATCGAGGTAGAAGCCGGCCGAAACCCCGAAATCCCAGCTGTCATGCTCGCCCGGCAGGTTGAGGCCGCGCGGGCTGGTATCGGGTGCGACCAGCATGATCCCGAGCTCGGCGGCGAGCCGCAGCGCGCCGGCCTTGATCAGGAAGGTTTCCTCGTTGCAGGTCAGTCCCGCGAGGTAATAGAGCACCGGGACCGGACCGCTCTTGGCCTGCGGCGGCTGATAGACGCCGAAGCGCATCTCGGTGCCGGTCTCTTTCGAGGCATGGCTGTAGAAACCGATCGTCCCGCCGAAGCAGTGTTGTTCGCTCCTGATCGTCAGGCCCGTCGTCATCAGAAGACCACGACGCCGCGGATCGACTCGCCCCGGGTCATCAGGTCGAAGCCCTTGTTGATGTCGTCGAGCGGCATGGTGTGGGTGACGAGATCGTCGATGTTGATCTTGCCCTCCATGTACCAGTCGACGATCTTCGGCACGTCGCGGCGACCGCGGGCGCCGCCGAAGGCCGAGCCCTTCCAGACGCGGCCGGTGACCAGCTGGAACGGCCGGGTCGCGATCTCCTTGCCGGCGGCGGCGACGCCGATGATCACCGAAACGCCCCAGCCGCGATGGCAGCATTCCAGCGCCTGGCGCATCACGTCGGTATTACCGATGCATTCGAAGCTGTAATCGGCCCCGCCCTTTGTCAGTTCGACCAGATGTGCGACGAGGTCGTTGCCGTGATCCTTCGGGTTCACGAAATGAGTCATGCCGAATTTCTTCGCCATCTCGATGCGGCCGGGATTGATGTCGACGCCGACGATCATGTCGGCGCCGGCGATCCGCGCGCCCTGGATGACGTTGAGGCCGATGCCGCCGAGGCCGAACACCACGACATTGGCGCCGGGCTCGACCTTGGCGGTGTAGATCACCGCGCCGATCCCGGTGGTCACGCCGCAGCCGATGTAGCAGATCTTGTCGAACGGCGCGTCCTCGCGAACCTTGGCGAGCGCGATCTCCGGCAGCACTGTGTAGTTGGCGAAGGTCGAGCAGCCCATATAGTGCAGGATCGGTTTGCCGCCGATCGAGAAGCGGGAAGTGCCGTCAGGCATGACGCCCTTGCCTTGGGTGGCGCGAATCGCGGTGCAGAGATTGGTCTTGCCGGAGAGGCAGGATTTGCACTGCCGGCATTCCGGCGTGTAGAGCGGGATGACGTGGTCGCCCTTCTTGAGCGAGGTCACGCCGGGGCCGACATCGACGACGATGCCCGCACCCTCGTGGCCGAGGATCGCCGGGAACAGGCCTTCCGGATCGGCGCCCGACAGGGTGTATTTGTCGGTATGACAGATGCCGGTGGCCTTGACCTCGACCAGCACTTCGCCGGCCTTCGGCCCTTCCAGCTGCACCGTCTCGATCGTCAGGGGCTTGCCCGCTTCCCAGGCGACTGCCGCTCTTACGTCCATCCCGCGTCCTCTTGCTTGCTCGATCCGAAACTAGGGCCGCACTA
>CAIUCF010000132.1 GCA_903897565.1 uncultured Rhodospirillales bacterium
ATCGCCGCTGATCGGCAGCGCCACCCTGACCGAGGCCCAGACCAAGGACCTGCTTGCCGGCCTCTTCTACGTCAACATCCATACCGCGGCGAACCCGAAGGGCGAAATCCGCGGCCAGGTCGTCAAATCCGGCCACAGCGCGACGATGATGGGCATGTCGGCCAAGCCGATGATGAACAACATGCAAGGCAACATGAAGGACATGCCGATGGGCGACATGAAGGGCATGCAGATGGCGCCCCCCGCCAAGCAATAGCTCTTCCGGACATGAAAAGGCCCCGCCCAGGGGGGAGGGGCGGGGCCGAGGAGCCGCCGGGTTCATGGGGGGAGGAACCGGCAGTGACAGTAATACGCTCGCGGCGGCGCGGATATCCCCAGCCGCCGCCCGATCTTCCCGAGGATTGCCTATCCTTCGAGCGCCGTGAAGAAATCGATGATGTCGCGGTTGATCGGGAGATGCGGAAACGCCTCACGCATCTTCGAGGTCTTGGAGTGGGTTACGTCGACCGTGAAGCTGGTTGACCCGATCCTGACCAGATACGATACGGAGATCGCCCCGCCCTTGCGCGCGGCGGATTCGATCGTGATTGCCGCGTAGTGCGACTCCCTGGCGACGGCATTGAGACTGAGAAGGATGCGATTGCCGTGACGGTCGTAATGACGCGCCGTTTCCTGAAGATTATAGGCGGCTTCGTCGAAGGCGAGGACGAAGCGGCTGACGATGGTTTCGAGTTCCGAGATATCCACGGCTAGCCCATCCTCACTCTGAAGCCGCTCACTCGACGTCGAAGGCGACGTCCCGCCGCCGCCGCGTCATGCTTTCGCCGCCGTCGATCGTCAGAACCTGACCGCTGAACGACGGGGTGTCGAGGATGAAATTGACGCCGCGGACGAGGTCCTCGAGCGTACTGCTGCGCCCGAGCGGTGTCGCGCGCGCGGCCTTCTCGAACGAGGCCTGGGTCTGCTTACCGCTGATCAGGGTGACGCCCGGCGCGACGCCGCAGACCCGTATCCGCGGCGCCAGGCTCATCGCCAGGATCTGTGTGAGCCCGCCGAGCCCGACCTTGCTGATGGTGTAGGAGAGGAAATCGGGATTGAGATTGCCGATCTTCTGGTCGAGAAAATTGATGATCACGCCGTCGGCACCCTCGCGGAGTTGGCGGCTGAAATCGCGGGCGAGAAACGCCGGTGCGGTCAGATTGGCGGCGAGATGCCGATCCCACAACTCGCGCTCGATCGTCTCAAGCGTGTCATAGCGGAACAGCGAGGCATTGTTGATCAAGCACTCGATCCGGCCGACCCGCTCGTTGCATTCCGGTATCACCCGCTCCAGTTGTCCCGCCACCGCGAGATCCGCCCGGATGAGGTCGCAGTGGCCATGGCGCGCCCGGATTTCGGTCGCAAGCGCCTGGGCCTCGTCGGCGGAATCATTGTAGTGGATTACCGGGTGCCAGCCGCGGCCGGCGAGATCGCGGGCGATCGCGGCGCCGATCCGCCGCGCCGCGCCGGTGATAAGGACGATCGGCTTCGCCGTCGCTTCGCTCATGGCGTCACGACCCGCCGTCGCGTCGACGATAGATTTCGATCCCCGCCGCGTCGG
>CAIUCF010000133.1 GCA_903897565.1 uncultured Rhodospirillales bacterium
GAGCACCCAGATCTGACCATCGGCGTCGCGCACCGCTTCATCGGACGTCGCGTATGCACCCGGGAACCGGCTGAAATACGTGCTCTGATAGCGCGCCGGGTTGTCCCAGATTGTCCGCGCCAGGGTCGGGAAGGGCTGGGTCAGCACCAGATTGCCGCGCGTTCCCGGCGGCACCTCGCGGCCCGAATCGTCGACGACCGCGCAGGCATGCCCAGGGCTCGGCGTGCCGCAACTGCCCGGCTTGCTGCCATCTACACCCTGGATCGGCAGGGTCCAGGTCGAGCCGGTCTCGGTCTGGCCGTAGGCGTTGACGAGGGGCAAGTCGAGGACGCGCTCGGTCCACTCGGCGGTCTCGGGATCGAGCGGCTCGCCTTGCGCGGTCATCAGGCGAAGTTTCGGCGGACGATGTGCCCTGACCACGTCGTCGCCCGCCGCACGCAGCATCCGCAGGCCGGTCGGTGCCAGCAGCATCTTGGTGACGCCGTGGAGCGCCGCGGTGTCGAGCAGGCGGGTGCGCTCGGGATAGTCGAAGGCGCCCTCGTAGCAGAACAAGGTCATGCCATGGGCGAGCCCGCCTATCACCGCCTGGATCGGGAAGGTGAGCCAGCCGACATCGGCGGCGCACCAGAACACGTCGTCATCCTGCGGCCCGATCTGCCATTGCACATTGGCCCAGGTCCCGACCAGGAAGCCACCGACTGAATGGACGACACCTTTTGGCGCGCTTTCGGTGCCGGAGGTGAAGATCAGGAAGGCAGGATCATTGGCCTCGAGCGGGGTGCAGGGGCAATCCGGCGATTGCGCATCCAGCAGTGCGGCCCAACCGATTTCGCTCGCATCGAGGGTGGGGTTCGTCCCGCCGCGGTCGATGACGAGCGTGTGTTGCAGCGTCTCGATCCCGGCGCGTGCGGCGCGCAGGTTTTTGAGAAGAGGCACGGCCTTGCCGCGGCGCCAGGCGATATCAGAGGTCACCACGAGCTTCGCCTGTGACGCGCGCAGTCGCAGCGCCACGGCCTCCGCGCCGAAGCCGCTGAACAGCACGGTATAGATCGCGCCGATGCGGTTGCAGGCATGGATCGCGATGAAGGCTTCCGGCAGGTTGGTGAGATAGATGGCGACGACGTCGCCGCGCCCGACGCCGAGGCTGATCAGGCCATTGGCGCAGCGCGCCACAGCATTGCGGAGGTCGCGATAGGTGAGGCGGCGGGTATCGCCTGGTTCGCCTTCCCAGATCAGGGCGGCACGATCGGCCGTCGCCGGATGCTCGGCGTGGCGGTCGACGCAGTTGTCGGCGACGTTGAGGAGCCCGCCGACGTAATAGCGGAGATCGCCGAGGCCCCCCTCGCGCAAGGTATCCCAAGGCCGGGACCAACGCAGATGACGAGCAGCCCAGGCCCAGTATTGATCCGGTCCCGAAGCCTCGGCGGTGCGGGCCTCCGCGAGCATCGCCGCCTGTAACGGCACGCGGAAGCGCTCGGGGAGCGGCCGCGGCGGGCCGTTGGTCAGGGCGGCGAGGGCGTCCATCTACGCGATCGCAGCCGCAGGCTCGGCGAAGACGCCGCGCAGCGCCATGTCGGTCAGGCTGCGCGCAATCGCTTCGACGCTTTCGGCCGCATCGGGGCGCGGTCGGTGCCACTCCACGGTCCAGTTCATCGCGCCGAGCAGCAGCAGGCGGATCACCTTGAGATCGACCTCCGGGCGGAACGCGCCCTGCGCCGCGATCTTGGCGAGCAGGTCGCGCCACCACGCCTCGTAGGCGTCGCGCGGTCCCATGGTGATTTCTCGGACGCGCGGCGGGACGTGCCCGAAGATGCGGATATTCGCGCCCGTGTAATTGTCGAGCTCGAGCAGGGCGCAGAGATGGCCGGTGATCGCGGCCTGCAGCCGTGCGGCCGGCGCCGCGTCGGGTCCCAGCGCATCGACCCGTCGTTCGACTTCGGCTGATACCGTTGCGACGCCGATGTTCAGGACCTCGGCGACGATCTCCTCCTTTGAGGCGAAATGATAATAGAGACTTGCCGTGCGGATGCCGCAGGCATCGGCGATGTCGCGCTGGCTGGTCTCGGCGTAACCCCGTTCGCGGAACAGCCGCGCCGCGTGATCGAGCACGAGGCGGCGGGAATCCGTGCGCGGCACGCCAGGCGTTTTCCGCGGCAGGACACTCGATCGAGAAGGGGAGGGCGTTGACATCCCCGAATTAAACTACATAACGTTCGGTAGGTAAATGCGGGA
>CAIUCF010000134.1 GCA_903897565.1 uncultured Rhodospirillales bacterium
CCGAAGCGCGTCTCGCCCGGCTTTCCGACAGCTTGCTCGCCGATATCGACAAGAATACCGTCGATTTCCAACCCAATTACGACGAGAAGGAACTCGAGCCGGTCGTGCTGCCGGCGCGCTTTCCCAATCTCCTGGTCAACGGCGCCGGCGGCATCGCCGTCGGCATGGCGACCAATATCCCGCCGCATAATCTCGGCGAGGTCATCGACGTCTGCTGCGCCTATCTCGACAATCCGGGCATCACCATCGAAGAGATGATGGAGTTCATGCCGGGCCCTGACTTCCCCACCGGCGGCTTGATCATGGGCCGCGCCGGGATTCGCTCGGCGTTCCTGACCGGCCGCGGTTCGGTGATGATGCGCTGCCGCCATCACATCGAAGAAGTCCGCAAGGACCGTGAAGCGATCATCGTCACCGAGGTGCCATACCAGGTCAACAAGGCCCGCCTGGTCGAGCGCATTGCCGAAGTCGTGCGCGAGAAGCTGGTCGAAGGTATCGCCGATCTGCGCGACGAGTCAGATCGCGACGGCGTCCGGGTCGTCATCGAGATCAAGCGCGATGCGACGCCCGAAGTCGTGATCAACCAGCTGTTCCGCCATACCCAGCTGCAGACCAGCTTCGGCGTCAACATGTTGGCGCTCAATCGCGGCCGCCCGGAGCTGATGAATCTCCGCGACGTCGTCGTCGCCTTCTGCGAATTCCGCGAAGAGGTCATCACCCGGCGCACGATCTTCGAGCTTAACAAGGCCCGGGCCCGCGCCCATGTGCTGGTCGGCCTTGCCGTGGCCGTCGCCAATATCGACGAGATCATCCGCACGATCCGTGCCGCCCAGGACCCGCAGGAGGCCATGCGTGGCCTGACCGGTCAGGGCTGGCCGGTGGGCGACGCGGCCGCACTTGTCGCTCGGCTCGACGAGCCGGGCCAGGGTGTCACCGAGGATGGGCTGTACTGGCTGACCGAGGCCCAGGCACGGGAAATCCTGGCCCTGCGCCTGCAGCGCCTGACCGGGCTCGAGCGCGAGAAGATCGCCGAGGAACTCGACGGTATCATCGTCGCCATCGCCGATTACCTGAACATCCTGCGCTCGCGCGATCGCCGCATCGAGATCATCCGCACCGAGATGCTCGAGGTGAAGGAGATGTTCCCGTCGCCGCGCCGGACCACGATCGAGGATCTCGAATTCGAGACCGATATCGAGGCCCTGATCCAGCGCGAGGAGATGGTCGTCACAGTCTCGACCAACGGCGCCATCAAGCGCGTGCCGCTGTCGACCTATCGCGCGCAGCGCCGCGGCGGTCGCGGCCGTTCGGGCATGGCGATGCGCGATGAAGACACGGTCAGCCAGCTGTTTGTCGCCTCGACCCATACGCCGGTGCTGTTCTTCACCTCGACCGGCAAGGTCTACAAGCTCAAGGTCTGGAAGCTCCCGGTGGGCACGCCGCAGTCGCGCGGCCGCGCCATGATCAACCTGCTGCCGAACCTGCTGCCCGGCGAGACGATCTCGACGATCATGCCGCTGCCCGAGGACGAGAGCGCCTGGGGTGAGCAGACCGTGATCTTTGCGACCGCCAAGGGCAATGTCCGCCGCAACACGCTCGCCGATTTCGTCGAGGTCCGCGCCAACGGCAAGATCGCGATGAAGTTCGAGGATGAAGACGCCGACGATGTACTGATCGGCGTCGCGCCCTGCACCGATGAGGACGACGTCCTGCTCGCCACCCGTGGCGGCCGCGCGATTCGCTTCCCCGTCACCGATGTTCGCGTCTTCACCGGCCGCAGCTCGGTCGGTGTGCGCGGTATCCGGCTGCTCGGCGACGATGCCGTGATCTCGATGTCGGTGCTGCGCCATACCGAGATCGACATCGCCGAGCGCGATGCCTATCTCAGCCTCGCCAATCGCCGCCGGCGCCAGGAGAACGAGGCCGAGACGGCAGACATCGAGGTCTCCGCACTGGCCGACGAAGAGGGCGCCGAGGGCGAAACCGCGGCGGTCGAGCTCGACGAGACCCGTTTCGCCGAGTTGGAAGGTCGCGAGGAGTTCCTGCTCAGCATCACCGCCAAGGGCTTCGGTGTCCGCACCTCGGCGTATCAGTTCCGCATAACCGGCCGCGGCGGTCAGGGCATCGTCAATGTCGATGTCTCGCGTCGCGGCGATGACGTGGTTGCGGTGTTCCCGGTACAGCAGAATGACGAAGTCGTCCCCGTGACCAATCTCGGTCAGGTCATCCGCTGCCCGGTCCACGATATCCGCATCGCCGGCCGTGGCTCGCAGGGCGTCGTGGTGTTCCGCATGGCGGAAGGCGAGCGCGTCGTCTCGGTAGCAGCGCTGCGCGACACCGAAGGCGGCGATGAGGCCGAAGTGGTTGAAGGCGAGGCGCTCGAAGACGGCCCCGCCGGCGACGAGACGACGGAGGAGTAGGGATATGGCCAAAGCGCAGCGGATCGGCGTCTATCCCGGCAGCTTCGACCCGGTCACCAACGGCCATATGGACATCATCACCCGGGCGGCCGGGCTGGTGGATCGGCTGGTCGTCGGCATCGGCATCAACGAGGGCAAGGGGCCGCTGTTCCCCCTGGCCGAGCGGGTCGCGATGCTGCGCGACGAGATCGACCATATCGTGGCGCCCGATGCGGCCAAGCGAATCGTGATCGAGCCTTTTGACACCCTGCTGGTCCAGTTTGCGGCCCGGGTCGGCGCCAATCTGGTGATCCGGGGGCTCCGCGCGGTCTCGGATTTCGAGTACGAGTTCCAGATGTCGAGCCTCAACGCCCATCTCGACCCGAATATCGAGACCATCTTCCTGATGGCGTCGGACCGCCACCAGTTCATCTCGTCGCGCTTCATTCGCGAGATCAGCAAGCTCGACGGCGACGTCAGCCCGTTCGTCTCGCCGCGCATTCAAACGCATCTGAAGAAGCGCTTCGGCCACAGCTGACTTGACAAGCGGCATGCGGGTCGATTCCGCCTGGGCGATGGAGACGGCGGGCCGAAACCGCGCCTAAAATGGTTGTTCAGGACGACTCCTGCCGCGAATGTGTGCGAGGTCGCGTGTCATGATAACCGAAGCCCGTCTCGACCTGCTGACTGCCCTGCTCCTGACATTCGCCGGCGGGTCGATGGATGCGTGCTCCTACATTGCACATGGCCATGTCTTTGCGACCGCCCAGACCGGCAACATCGTGCTGCTCGCCCTCAATCTCGCCTCCGGCAATCTTGCCGATGCGGGCAGACATGTTCCGTCTCTTCTCGCATTCTCGGCGGCGATCGTCTTTTCCCGCGTCCTCGAAGGAACACTAGACCGGACAAGTGAAAGGTCGCCGGCACTCAGGCTTTCGCTTGAATGCCTGGGGCTGCTCGCCCTGGTCTGGTGCGCTGGGCAGTTGCCGGACATGATCGTGACGGCGAGCCTCGCTTTCATCGGAGGCGTGCAGCTGACGAGTTTCTCGCGGGTCGACGGCTGGTCGTTCAATTCCACGATCACGACCGGCAATCTGCGCGACTTGTTTTCGGCCCTCAGCATGGCATGGCTCCGTCCGGGAGAAAGGCAGCATCGACGCCGGGCGATTACGCTCGGGATGATCTGCTCGGCGTTCTTTTCGGGCGCGCTCGTCGGCGGGTATTGCACGATGCGGATCGGCGACAGGGCTCTCCTGTTGACGGCGCTTTCCGTGCTGATCGCCATCATGTCGCTGCGGGCGAAAGTGGGATCATCCGCCCCGAGCCGAGGGGCGTGACCGTGCTACAGGGGCAGGTGAAGCCGCGCCCGCAGCCCGCCCTGGGGTGACGTCTCGAGCGTGAGGTCGCCGCCGTGGCCGCGGGCGATGTCGCGGGCGATGGTGAGGCCGAGCCCGGTGCCGCCGGTTGCGCGGTTGCGCGAACTCTCCAGGCGATAGAACGGCCGAAACGCGTCCTCGCGCAGTTCCTTGGCGATCCCCGGTCCGTCATCGTCGACCATGACGTCGACGCTGTCGGCAGCGGGCAGGGCGGTGACCCAGACATGGCGGCCGTAGCGGGCGGCATTGCCGATCAGATTGGCGAGGCAGCGGCGAACGGCGTCGGGGCGGGCCGCGAGGTGAAACTCTTCCGGCGCGCTCAGGCTGATCTCGGTCCCGGCGCGCCGCGCATCGGCTGCGGCGGTGTTGAGTACGTCGACCAGATCGACGACCTGCGGCTGCTCGCTGCCCTCGCCACGGGCGAATTCGAGATAGCCCTCGACCATGCGTTCCATCTCGGCGACGTCGGATTTCAGCTCTTCGGTCTCCTGCTCGCCGCTCAGCAGCTCGAGTTCGAGCTTCATCCGGGTCAGGGGCGTCCGCAGATCATGCGAAACCCCGGCGAGCATCTCGGTGCGCTGGCTGATCTGGCGCTGGATCCGCTCGCGCATGAGCAGGAAGGCTGCGCCGACTTGCCGGATCTCGGTAGCGCCCTCGATACGAAAATTCGTTACGTCGCGGCCCTTGCCGAAACGCTCTGCGGCGACGGCCAGCCGGCGCAGCGAACGGATCTGGTTGCGCATGAACAGGGTGGCGACGCCGAGCGTGAGCAGCGCCGTCCCCATCATCCACAGCAGGAAGATATAGGTCGTCGAACTCCATAGTCGATCGATCGGCACGTAGGCTTCGAGCAGGCCGTCGCTCAGCTGGATGTCGACGAGGAGGGCGTGACGGCCGTGGAGGTGACGAATGCGGAAGGGCTTGCGGACGGCTTCACGCAACGCCTGGGCCAGCTGCTCGTCGATCAGGCTCAGGCGATAGCGCGGGGGATGGTCGGGCTGTACCAGCTTGCCTGCCGGTAGGAATTCGAACGCCAGATTGGTGGCGCCGGCGACCAGCTTCATGAAATCATGGCGTTGGGCGAGATCGGGCGCGAGACGGCGCGTGTCCACGACCACGGCAATATCGCCGGCGACGCCCTGGGCCAGACGCCGGGCGACGGCATCCCACAGCCGGTCATAGAATACCCAGACGGCGACGATCTGCACCAGGATCAGGGGCATGATCAGGATCAGCATCGCCCGGCCGAACAGGGTTTGCGGCAGGAAGCGCTTGATATACGCCCGCTTCTTCCCCGTCTTTTTTGCCGCGTCCGGTGTCAAATCTCGGCTCAATCGGGCTTAAGCATGTAGCCGGTACCGCGCACCGTCTGGAGATAGCGCGGAAATTTGGGGTCGCGCTCGATCTTGCGGCGCAATCGCGTGATCTGGACGTCGACGGTCCGCTCGGTGCCGTTGAAGCGGCCATAGGCGTTGAGCGCGTCGCGCGACAACGGCTGTCCGGCACATTTGGCCAGCGCCATCAGCAGGGTGGTCTCACCTGCGGTCAGATGGACGATCACCCCTTTGCGAAACAATTCTTCGCGGACCAGGTCAAGCTGGCAGTCGCCGAGCCCGAGGGTGGTCGCCGGCTCGACGGCGGGCGGCGCAGGGTTCCGGCTCAGGATATTGCGCAGCCGAAGTACCAATTCGCGGGGCTCGAAGGGTTTCGAGAGGTAATCGTCGGCGCCCTGCTCGAGGCCGGCGATGCGGTCGGCAGCCTCGCTCATCGCCGTCAACATCAGCACCGGGACGCGCGAGCTGCGTCGCAGGTCGGTGAGGAACGACACGCCCGATTCGCCGGGCATCATGACGTCGAGGATGATGAGATCGAAGCTCAGGGACTGCAGCTTTGTCCTTGCCGCTGCAGTATCCTGGGCCTCGGTAATGCGAAACCCGTTACGGACGAGATAGCGCCGCAACACGCTCCGCAGGCGTTCATCGTCATCGACGATCAGCAGATGGGGCGCGTCGTCCTCGAGCAGGGGGCGGGGCGCTGCCTCGTCGAGAGCGAGCTCGGGGGGATCGTTCGCGGCCATCAGGCTTCCGTCAGTTCGACACAGGCGTAGAGCATATCATGACCGGGTTGTCGGTGTCCGACGCTCGAACCGCTGCCGTTCCTCGGTGTCTTCTAGCAGGCCGATCAGGACGCGGCGAAAACCCTCGACCGCCTGGCTGCCGGCCTCGCGGTAGGCCTTGGCGAGCCGGGTCATCAGGCGCTGTGACAGGCGACGCTCCAGCGCGGCCCCCGCCTCGGTGAGGCTGAGCAGCCGCTGGCGGCGATCGCGAGAGCCGACGCGCTGGAGGACGAGGCCGCTCGCGATCAGCGGCTCGAGCGCGCGACCGAGGCTCTGCTTGGTCACCCGGATCTGGCCGGAAAGGCTGGTGACCGTGATCTGCGGTGCCCGGCCGACGAGTTGGAGGATGCGCAGGTGGACCTGATCGAGGTTCATTTCCGCCAATTGCGGGTCGACCAGCCCCGCTAGATCGCGATCGGCGCAGTACAGAAGCTCCATGCCCTGGCGCAGCTCCTCCTCGCGGAGGAAGAGCAGGGTTGCGGTTGACGAAGGGTCAGACATATGACAGCTACCGGTGAAAAGCCGTATAAGTGTGGAATTACGTACCAAGAAACCTTTGTGCCGCCTAAAAGCCGGTGTCAAACGATCATGAGGATGGGACACGAATGAGCTTGATTCCCTTCGACGACCGCGACGGCGTCATCTGGTTCGACGGCAAGCTTATTCCCTGGCGCGAGGCCAAGATCCACGTCCTCAGCCATGGCCTGCATTATGGCTCGTCGGTGTTCGAGGGCGTGCGCTCCTATAATGGTCGGGTCTTCAAGGCACGCGAGCATACCGAGCGCCTGCTCGCCAGTGCCCAGATGCTCGGCTTCGAGGTTCCGTTCTCGGCCGATGTCATCGACCAGGCGACGCGCGACGTGCTCGAGGGCAACGGCATTACCGACGGCTATATCCGGCCGGTCGCGTGGCGTGGCTCCGAGGTGATGGGCGTCGCCGCCAAGCAGAGCAAGATCCATCTCGCGATCGCCGCCTGGGTCTGGCCGTCCTACTTCACCGCTGAGGCGCGGATGCGCGGCATCCGCCTCAACATCTCGAAATGGGCGCGCCCCTCGCCGAAGACGGCGCCGACCGCCGCCAAATGCGCCGGTCTCTACATGATCTGCACCCTGTCCAAGCACGCCGCCGAGGACGAGGGCTACGAAGATTCGCTGATGTACGATTATCGCGGCTACATCGCCGAGGCGACCGGCGCCAATGTCTTCCTGGTGATCGACGGCAAGATCCATACGCCGGAGCCGGATTGCTTCCTTGACGGCATCACCCGCAAGACGACGATCGAGCTCGCCAAGGCGCGCGGGATCGAAGTCATCGTCCGCCACATCATGCCGGAAGAACTCGCCAAGGCGACC
>CAIUCF010000135.1 GCA_903897565.1 uncultured Rhodospirillales bacterium
ATCGGTCATATCCTGGCTACAGCCGGCGTCCCTGTCGCGGTCGGCGGCAATCTCGGCACGCCGGTGCTGGCGCTGCCGGCGCTGGGGGCCGACGGCCGCTACGTCATCGAGACCAGCTCCTATCAGCTCGACCTGATCCACGAGACGCGGTTCGCGATCGCCGTGCTGTTGAACCTGACTCCGGATCATCTCGACCGCCATGGCGATATGGGTGGCTACGCCGCGGCGAAGCGGCGGATCTTTCGCCGCCAGCAGGCCGGCGATACGGCGGTAATCGGCATCGACGACGAGCATGGTCGCGCGCTCGCCGCCGAACTCGCGTCGGAACCCGCGGATGTCGTCGCGATCTCGTCCGAAGCCGTGCCGGTCGGCGGGGTCGGCGTCAGCGACGGATGTCTGGTCGATCATCTCGGCACGACGCCGGTGACAGTAATGGATCTGCGCGCTGTCGCGACCCTGCCGGGCGCCCATAACTGGCAGAATGCCGCCGCGGCCTATGCCGCCTGCCGTGCCGCTGGGCTCGAATCCGCGACGATCGCCGCAGCTATCGCGACATATCCCGGCCTCGCCCATCGCCAGGAGCTGGTCGGCACGGTCGACGGCGTCCGCTTCGTCAATGATTCCAAGGCGACCAATGCCGATGCCGCCGCCAAGGCGCTGGGCTGCTACGATCGCATCTACTGGATTGCCGGCGGCAAGCCCAAGGCCGGCGGCATCGCCTCACTGACGCCGTATTTCGACCGCATCGTCCATGCCTATCTGATCGGCGCGGCGGCTGATGATTTTGCGACAATTCTCGACGGCAAGGTCGCGGTGACGAAATCCGGCGATCTGAAGACCGCGGTGGCGGATGCCGCCCGCGACGCGGGGCAGGACGGCTCGGGCCGCGCCGTGGTGCTGCTGTCCCCGGCCTGCGCCTCGTGGGATCAGTTCACCAGTTTCGAGGCCCGCGGCGATGATTTCCGCCGCTTCGTCACCGCCCTGTCGCAGGAGGCCGCATAATGGCGATCGCGCGTACCGATCAATCGGCCATGGGCCGCTGGTGGTGGACGGTCGACCGCTGGACCGTATTGGCGCTGGTGGTGCTATGCGGCTTCGGCGCGCTGATGGCGATGGCGGCAAGCCCGGCGGTGGCGCAGCGCATCGGCGCCGACAGCTTCCATTTCGTCCATCATCAGCTGGCCCTGCTGCCGGCGACCATGGCGATCATGTTCGCGGTGTCGCTGCAATCGCCCCGCTCGATCCGGCGGACGGCGGCGATCACCCTGGTGATCTCGCTCATCCTGCTGGCGCTGACTTTCGTGATCGGCAGCGAGGTCAAGGGGGCGCGGCGCTGGATCGGCATGGGGCCGCTGTCGATCCAACCCTCGGAATTCGTCAAGCCCGCCTTCGCCGTGATCTGCGCCTGGCTGCTCGCCGAGCAGAAGAATCCGTCGAGCAAGATCCCCGGCAATGCCATCGTCGCCGGGCTGTTCCTGGTGATCGTGGCGATGCTGATCAAGCAGCCGGATCTCGGCCAGACCATCGTGATCTCCGCGATCGTGTTCGCCGAAGCGTTCCTGGCCGGACTGCCGGTAATCCTCGTCGCGGTCGGGGCGATGGTCGGGGCCGGCGGTCTTGCCGCCGCCTATTTCCTGCTGCCCCACGTCCATTCCCGCATTGACCGCTTTCTCGATCCCTCGGGGGGCGGCGGCTATCAGGTGACACGGTCGCTCGAGGCGTTCTCGAATGGCGGGCTCTGGGGCCGCGGCCCCGGTGAGGGCACCGTCAAGAACTACCTGCCCGACGCCCATGCCGATTTCGTCTTCGCCGTTGCCGGCGAAGAATTCGGGCTCGTGGTCTGTCTGGTCATCGTGCTGCTGTTCGGCTTCGTCGTGCTGCGCGGCTTCGCCCGGCTGATGCAGGAGCATAATCTCTATGTCGTGCTGGCCGGCGCGGGGCTGCTCGTCCAGTTCGGGCTGCAGGCGGTGATCAACATGGCGTCGACCCTGCATCTGATCCCGACGAAGGGCATGACCCTGCCGTTCCTGTCCTATGGCGGCTCGTCGCTGCTGGCCCTCGGCCTCGGCATGGGCATGGTGCTGGGATTGACCCGCAAGCGCTTCGGCACGGGTGAGCTGACATGAGCCGCTACGTCATCCTCGCGGCAGGCGGCACCGGCGGGCATCTGTTCCCGGCAGAGGCGCTGGCGCGCGAGTTCCTCAAGCGCGGCCGCCCGGTCGCGCTGGTCACCGACAAACGCGGCGGCAATTTTCCGGTCGCGGGCGTCGAGACCTTCCGCATTCCCGCCGGCCAGTTCGGGAGCGGCTTGCTGGCGAAGCTGCGCGGCGTGTTCGATCTCGGCCGCGGCTTCATGGCGGCGAGCCGGCTGTTGCGCCGCCTCAAGCCGGGCGCGGTGGTCGGATTCGGCGGCTATCCCTCAATGCCGACGATGCTCGCCGCCCAGCAACTCGGGATGGCCACCATCATTCACGAACAGAACGCCGTGCTCGGCCGCGCCAACGCGAGTTTGGCGCCGCGGGTCGATCGCATCGCCACCCATTTCGCGCAGGCCGAGGGCCTCGCCGCCCGTCTGCACGACAAGATCTCACCGACCGGCAATCCGGTCCGTCCCGCGATCTCGGCCTTGCGCGAGACACCTTATGTCGCGCCGACCGTCGAGGGTCCGTTCCGGATCCTGGTGATCGGCGGCAGCCAGGGCGCGCGCATCCTTTCGGCCGTGGTGCCCGAGGCGCTGCTTTCGCTGTCGCCGCAGCTGCAGGCGCGGATCGAGCTCAGCCAGCAGGCGCGACCCGAAGATCTCGACGCCGTCACCGCGCGCTACGCCGCGGCCGGGCTGAAATCCGAGGTCAAGCGCTTCTTCGACGACATGCCGCAGCGTCTTGCCGGCGCCCATCTGGTGATCGGGCGGGCCGGGGGCTCGACGACGGCCGAGCTCACGGTTTCCGGGCGGCCGGCGATCCTCGTGCCTTACGCCGCCGCGATCGCCGACGAGCAGACCGCCAATGCCCGCAACCTCGTTGCCCGCGGCGCGGCCTGGCTGTTGCCGGAGTCCGAATTCACCGCGCCGGCTTTGGCCGCGCTGGTCGAGAAGCTCGCGGCCGAGCCGGCATTGCTCGCCGACGCCGCTGCCGCCGCGCGCGCCATGGGCGAGCCTGAGGCTGCCGTCAAACTCGCTGATCTGGTTGAACGCGTCGAACGGGAGCGCGCCGCATGAGAGCCCTTCCGCTGACCATCGGCACGGTCCATTTCGTCGGCATCGGCGGCATCGGCATGAGCGGCATCGCCGAGATCCTGCATAATCTCGGCTATTCGGTGCAGGGCAGCGACGTCGCCGAAAGCGCCAATACCCAGCGCCTCGTCAATCTCGGCATTCCGGTCCATATCGGCCATCGCGCCGAGAATATCGACCAGGCCCAGGTCATCGTCGTGTCCTCCGCCATCAAGTCGGAGAATCCGGAGCTGCAGGCGGCACGCCAGCGTCTGCTGCCGGTGGTACGGCGCGCCGAGATGCTGGGCGAGCTGATGCGGCTGAAATGGTCGATCGCCGTCGCCGGCACCCATGGCAAGACCACGACGACCTCGCTGATCAGCGCCATGCTCGAGGCGGCCAAGTTCGACCCGACCGTGATCAATGGCGGCATCATCAACGCCTATGGCACCAATGCCCGGCTCGGCAGCGGCGAGTGGCTGGTGGCCGAGGCCGACGAGAGTGACGGCACCTTCACCAAGCTGCCTGCGACGATCGGGATCGTCACCAATATCGATCCCGAGCATCTCGATTTCTACGGCTCGGTCGAGGCATTGCACGCCGCCTTCGACAGCTTCGTCTCGAATATCCCGTTCTACGGCTTTGCCGCTCTGTGCATCGACCACCCCGTGGTCCAGGGCATGATCGCGCGCGTGCCCGACCGTCGCATCATCACCTACGGACTGACTCCGCAGGCGGATGTCCGCGCCGTCGACATCAGTTTCGGGCCCGAGGGGGCGAAGTTCGACGTCGTGGTCACCGATCGCGCGCTGCAGGAAAGCCGGGTGATCCCGCGCTTCCGCCTGCCGATGTTCGGCCTGCACAACGTCCAGAATTCGCTGGCCGCCATCCTCGTCGGTATCGAGATGGGTGTCGAAGACGCGGTGTTGCGCGCCGGGCTCGCCAGCTTCAAGGGCGTCAAGCGCCGCTTCACCAAGACCGGCGAGTCGAATGGCGTGACCGTGATCGACGATTACGGCCATCACCCGGTCGAGATCGCCGCTGTGCTGCGGGCCGCGCGCCAGGCGACCACCGGCAGCGTCATCGCGGTCGTGCAGCCCCATCGCTACAGCCGCGTCGCTCATCTGTTCGAGGATTTCTGCCGCTGCTTCAATGATGCCGACGCCGTGCTGGTGGCCGATATCTATGCCGCGGGCGAAGCGCCGATCCCGGGCATCGATCGCGATTCCCTGGTCGCCGGTCTGGTCTCGCACGGGCATCGCCATGCCGAGGCCATGAAGGACCCTGCGCATCTGCCGGAGATCGTCAGCCGGCTCGCCCGGCCCGGCGATTTCGTCGTCTGCCTCGGCGCCGGGTCGATCACCCATTGGGCTAATGCGCTGCCGCAGGCGCTCGACAAACTGCGCGCCGGTGGCGCCTCATGAACAAGGCGACCCTGATGCCCGGCCTGATCGACCGACTGCCCAAGGTCCGCGGCCGCCTGGTCGAGAATGCGCCGCTGGCGCCGCTGAGCTGGTTCCGCACCGGTGGTTCGGCCGAGGTGCTGTTCAAGCCGGCGGATATCGGCGACCTCACGGCATTTCTGACCGGCAAGCCGGCGGATGTTCCGGTTACCGTGTTGGGCGTCGGCTCCAATCTGCTGATCCGCGACGGCGGCGTCCGCGGTGTCGTGATCCGGCTCGGCAAGGGCTTCGCCGAGGTCGCGGTCCAGGACGACATCATCTTCGCCGGCGCCGGCGCGCTCGACACCACGGTCGCCCAGGCTGCCGCGGAAGCCGGTCTCGGCGGGCTCGAATTTCTGTCGGGCATTCCCGGCACGATCGGCGGCGGGCTGCGCATGAATGCCGGGGCCTATGGTCGCGAGATGCGTGACGTGCTGCTCGCGGTGACGGCGATCGACCTGGCCGGCCAGCATTTCGAGATGACGGGTGCCGAGCTCGGCTTGAGCTATCGCCATTGCGATGCGCCCGAGGACTGGATCTTTCTCCACGCCACCCTGGCGGCGGCGCCGGCCGATCCGGCGGCGATCCGTGCCCGCATGGCCGAGATCAAGGCCAAGCGGGAGGAGAGCCAGCCGATCCGCACCCGCACCGGAGGCTCGACCTTCGCCAATCCTCCGGGCGCCAAGGCCTGGGAGTTGATCGACCGTGCCGGCTGCCGCGGCCTCAAGCGGGGCGCGGCGATGGTGTCGGAACTCCATACCAATTTCCTCGTCAATCTCGGCGGCGCCACTGCGGCCGATATCGAGGGACTGGGCGAAGAGGTTCGGCGCCGCGTCTTCGAGATGTCGGGAATTCGTCTCGAGTGGGAAATCCGCCGCATCGGCAGCCCGATCCCAGAGCTGCGGGAGGCGCCGTGATGCCGCGCCATGTCGCCGTGCTGATGGGGGGCTGGTCTGCCGAACGCGAGGTCTCGCTGTCGAGCGGCCGCGGTTGCGCCCAGGCGCTGCGCGAGGCCGGCTTCGAGGTCTCGGCGATCGATGTCGGCCGTGATCCGGCGGCGCTGCTGGCGGCGCTGACGCCGCGCCCGGACGTCGTGTTCAATGCGCTGCACGGCCGTGGCGGCGAGGACGGCACCATCCAGGCGATCCTCAACATGCTGGAGATCCCCTATACCCATTCCGGCCTGCTCGCCTCTGCGGTCGCCATGGACAAGCCGATGGCGAAATGCGTGTTCCACGACGCCGGCCTGCCGGTCGCCGAGGGCCGCGTCGCGACCCGGGCCGAGATCGTCGCCGGCCGTGTCATGGCGACGCCCTATGTCGTCAAGCCGACCAACGAGGGCTCCTCGGTCGGCGTCATCATCGTCCGCGCCGGTGAGAACCGGGCGATCCGCGACGATGAGGTGAATGACGAGATGCTGGTCGAGCGGTTCATCCCGGGACGAGAGCTGACTGTCGCGGTAATGGGCGATCGCGCGCTCGGCGTCATCGAGATCGTCTCGCGCGGCACCTGGTATGACTACGAATCCAAATATGCGACCGGCGGTTCCGAGCATCTATGCCCGGCGCCAATCCACGCGGACGCCTATGCAGAGGCGTGCCGGATCGCCGTGACCGCACATCAGGCGCTCGGCTGCCGCGGCGTCAGCCGCTCGGACCTGCGCTATGACGATACCGCTGGCGAGCCCGGGCAGCTCTACCTGCTCGAAGTGAATACCCAACCCGGCATGACCC
>CAIUCF010000136.1 GCA_903897565.1 uncultured Rhodospirillales bacterium
CCTCACCGCGCAGCAATCTCGGCGGGCACGCCGACTTCGTTGCGGCGGAGAAAAGGCAGCGTCCAGGGCGGATCGTAGAACCAGGCGAAGCTCTCTACGCCGGCTGTCCACCCCGAACCCACG
The DNA here is from genome assembly GCA_903897565.1 of uncultured Rhodospirillales bacterium. GTDB lineage: Bacteria > Pseudomonadota > Alphaproteobacteria > ATCC43930 > CGMCC-115725 > CAIXXC01. The sequence continues at coordinate 124 of CAIUCF010000136.1, forward strand.
AGCGCTTTCCGGAGATTTTCAGTCTCGCGTGCGACCATGACCGGCGAACGATCGCCGCTGAAACGCCGCACCGCGACCACCATCCCGGGAGCCGTCCGCAATTCGACCGCCGGATCATCCGGAATCGGCATGGTGTCCAGCGTATAGGTCGAGGGCGCATAGAACGCGATCCGCCAGCGGCCCGCACTGTCGCGCTGTTCGGAGACCGGCGCCGTCATGGCGATCTTCTCGGAATGCTGCGCGACCGGGGCCGTCATCGCGATCTTCGCATGCGCCTTGTTGCCGCCGAAGATATAGCCCGCCAGACGGCGGAACCCCTGATATCGGGCATGGTTCTCCTCGCTCGCGACCACCGTCGAAATCTCGACGCGTGGCGCGTAGCGACGGATCTCGAAGCCTTCACCCTGATGCACCAGGGTGTAACGCGGCTCCTCGGTGCCGCTGCGGATGCCGAACACCGAGCACCCGGAGACCAGCAACAGGACGACAATGCTCCACGCCTTCGTCATCGGAACTCATCCCCACGGGCAGACGCAGGAAGATCCCCGCCGAATGCTGCCCTGTGACGGGAATATGGCGTGACGCGCCGTTACGGCAAGGATGACGCCTCCACGACCAGCCCCGCGATGACGGACACGCCCATCCGCAAAAGCCCCGACGGCGCCGATCAGCGGTAGAAGCGGACAATCCCCGTCAGATTATCCTCTCCCATACCCGCGGCGAGCGCCCGAGCGAAGACGGCATGCGCCGCGGCGAGCAACGGCGCTTGCGACGGCTGGCCCGCGAGGCCTTCGGCATAACCGAAATCCTTCGCGACCAGTTCGATGGGGAACATCGGCGAGAAATTCCCGGCGAGCATGCCGGCGGCGGCACCCTTGGCCGAAGGACTCGCGACCGGCGTGCTGCCGATGATCTCGACGGCCCCTGCCGGATCGATGCCGCTGCGCCCCGCCAAGCCGATCAATTCGGCCATCGTCGCCACCTGAACGCCAAACAGGGTGTTGACCATCAGCTTGACGATCGCCCCGGCACCGGGTCCGCCGGCAAGATGGACCGCGCTACCCATCGCGAGAAGGATGGGCTCGGCGCGTCGCAAGACATTCTCGGAACCGCCGACGAGGAAGATCAGCTGCCCGGCATCCGCCTGCGGCCGCGATCCCGCGACGGGCGCATCGAGGCAGGCGATGCCGGCGCCGCGACACGCCTCATGCAATGCCTGGGCGGCGCCGGGGGTTACGGTCGAGCTTTCGATGGCGACCGCATCTTTCGCCATGCCCGCGAGCGCGCCGGTTTTGGGATCGAGCCAGACGGCGCGTGCCGCGGCGTCATCCCGGAGCATGGTGAGGACGATCTCCGCCTCCGACGCGGCGGCTCGGGGTGTCGCCGCGACCACCGCCCCGAGGTCCACCAGCGGCGCGCTCGCCGCAGGGGTTCGGTTCCACACCACGACACTGTGCCCTGCTTCGAGCAATCGCTTTGCCATCCGCGCGCCCATTGCGCCCATTCCGAGAACCGTCACCCTGGCCATATCATCCCCCTGGTCGACCGATAGTCTAGAACTGCCGGATCACGCCGCGGAGGCCACCTTGAGCCGCTGCAGCACGGGCAACAGATCGCTGGGCTCGGGACGCCGGGTGTAATCGGGTTGCACCTCGGCATAGGCGATGCGACCGTCAGGTGCGATGACGAAGCGGGCGGGCATCGGCAGGGTCCAGCTCGGCTCGGCATTCAAGACGGGCAGGTCGACCCCGAAGCCCTTATAGACGGCGATCAATTCGTCGGGTAACCGGAAGCGGAGGCCGAAGCTTTCAGCAACGGCATTGCCGTGGTCGGCCAGGATCGGGAAGCTGAGCTTGTTCTCGCGCTGCGAGCGCCGGCTGTTCGCGGCACTTTGCGGCGAGATCGCGACCAGCGTTGCGCCGGCGGCGCGCACGGCTCCGGCGATCTCCTCGATCGCCTGCAGATCCATGTTGCAATAGGGACACCAGATGCCGCGATAGAAGGTCACGATGAGCGGACCCTTGGCGAGCAGCGCGGCGCTGTCGACCGGCGCGCCATCGACATCGGGGAGCACGAAGGCGGGTGCGTGATCGCCTTGCTTCTTGACCCGCTCTGCCTGGCCCGTCGCAACGAGAGCGGCGGTCGCCCGGTGCATGACGGCGACCACCGCCGGCGGCGCCTTGTTGCCCTCGAAATCGGCTTTGAACGCATCGAGCTTTGCTTGCAGCGACATGTGAATCTCCGTGGTTGGAACGGCGCGTTACTGCGCAGAAACACTATCGCCAATTTATGAATGAGAGCGTATCCCTCGATTCTGAGTATGATATATTTGCCATTCAAATGAATGATCGCCTCACAGCCCTGCGGGTCTTCATCCGCGTCGCCCATCTCGGCAGCCTCTCGCGGGCGGCGCGCGAGCTCGGCCTGTCGCAGCCTTCGGCGTCGCGCATCCTTGCGACCTTGGAGCGCGATATCGGCGCCGTCCTGCTGCAGCGGACAACGCGGGCCATGACCCTCACCGAGGCCGGAGTCGACTACCTCACCCGGGTCGAGCCGATCTTGGCGGCGCTGGAAGAAGCAGATCACGCCGCGCGCGGCACCGGCGAATTGCGGGGCATGCTCCGGGTCGCATTGTCGTCGACTTTCGGGGTCCGCGAGGTGATCCCCCGTCTGCCGGCCTTTCTCGAGCGCCACCCGGCGCTGCGGATCGATCTCAGCATCAACGATCGCTATCAGGATCTGATTACCGATGGGGTCGATATCGCGCTCCGTCTCGGTCCGCTGGTCGATTCAAGCGCCATCGTCCGCAAACTCGCGCAAGCGCCGCGTGTGGTCTCGGCATCGCCGGCCTATCTCGCCCGAGCGGGTACGCCGCGCACGCCGGAGGAGCTCGGCGAGCATGCCGTGATCATCGGCCCGGGCGGTGCGGGCCCGAATGCCTGGAGTTTCAGCAAGGATGGCCGAAGAGTCGCGATCCGGGTTCGCGGCCGCATCACCACTGCGGCCAACGAGGCCGCGACAGCCGCCGCGGTGGCCGGCATCGGCATCACCGTGACATCACTCTGGGGCTGCCGGATCGAGCTTGAACAAGGCAGCCTGGTGCAAATTCTCGGCGAATGGCGTCTCGAGCCGGTCGAGCTCCATGCCGTATTTGCGGCCGGCCGCGCCGCAACCCCCGCGGCCCGCGCCTTCACCGATTATCTCGCCCAGGAACTGCGCCAAGCGCTTCCATCGGATCTCGGCAAACAGCGCTAGCCGCAGCATTTTCTTCGGTGGCATACTGCGGCGAGCGCAGTGCCAGCCGGTCGCTTCGGGTGATCAGGCTTAATGAGAATTGTGCCGCGACCTGGGAGATGAAGAGTATGAGTGGGAGTTTGCAGCAGACACTCGACGCCGTGTTGAACGATACGGTAAACGCGACCCCCGGGGTTCCGGGCGTGGTTGCGGTCGCGACCGATCGCAGCGGCGACATCTATGCCGGCGCCGCCGGCAAACGGATGCTCGGCGACGCCGCCGACATGACCGTCGATAGCGTCTTCGCGATCTTCTCGACCACCAAGGCAATCACCGCAACAGCGGCGCTGCAGCTGGTCGAGGAAGGCAAGCTCGATCTCGACGCGCCAGCCAGCACCTATGTCCCGGAGATCGGCAAGCTGCAGGTCCTCGAGGGATTCGATGCCGGCGGAGCGCCGATCCTGCGCGCGCCGAAGCGCGCCATCACGACGCGGATGCTGCTGCTCCATACCGCCGGCTTCGCCTACGAGTTCTTCAACGCCAACTACAATCGTATGGTCACCGAACACGGCCAGCAGATCGTGTTCAGCGGCACCCGTATCTCGCTCGACACGCCGCTGATCTTCGATCCCGGCGAGCAGTGGGAATACGGCACCGGCATCGATTGGGTCGGGCAGATCATCGAGAAGATAACGGGCAAGCGGCTCGGCACCGTGATGCAGGAACGCATCTTCGCCCCGCTCGGCATGACGACCACCGCGTTCAGCATGACCAAGGCGATGCGTGCCAAGCTCGCCCGCCTGCACCAGCGCGAGGTCGACGGCTCGCTCACCCCCCTGCCGGATTTCGAGCTGCCGCCGGAGCCCGAGGTGCATATGGGCGGCCATGGCCTCTACGGCACCGTGCCCGACTACACCAAGTTCATCCGGATGTGGCTGAACGACGGCGCCGGTCCTCATGGCCGGGTCCTGAAGCCGGAAACCGTCGCGATGGCGGTCAAGAACGGCCTCGGCGACATGAAGATCAAGGCCCTGCCGGCCGTATTGCCGGCCGTCACCAACCCGGCGGAATTCTTCCCCGGCATGCCGAAATCCTGGTCACTCCCGTTCATGATCAACGAGGAGAAGGCGCCGACGGGACGTCCCGCCGGCGAACTCGGCTGGGCCGGTCTTGCCAATCTCTACTACTGGATCGACCGCAAGAACGGCGTCGGCGGCTACTGGGCGACCCAGATCCTGCCCTTCGCCGATCCGGCCTCGTTCCTTGGCTACATCGCTTTCGAGACCGCCGTCTACGACAGCCTGGCGAGCCGCAAGGCCGCCTGAACCGACACGGCCCCGAGCCTGCCGAGGCGGCAGGTTCGGGCTCCCTTCGAGAGGACGAGCATGCAACCGCGGTCCGATCTCCACGCCTTCAGCGCCTTCGTCCTCGAACTGCATGAGCGCAGCGCGCGCCTTGATCCCGTCGCGCTGTTCCAGTGGAGCGTCGAGACCCTGGCCGGGGAGGTCGGCGCCGACTGTTGCTGGGCCGGCTGGGCCGATCGCGGCGCCGACGAAATCGACGTCTGCGCCAGTCTCTCCCACAATCTCCCGGAGGATTTCGACGCGTTCTGGCGCGGGATCCGCCACGACGACCTGCTGGCCCGCGACGTGATGTCGGATGATCGTGCGGTGTCGTTCTACGACCGCCGCGGCGGTCGTCACACCGAGGGCATGATCGCGCTGTCCGATCGCTACAATATCGGGCAGATGGCGGTCGTCATCACCGAGCAGGAGGAGTCCGCTCTCTCGCTGTTCCTGTCGCCCTACCGCAGCGGACGCCGCGCCCCACCGCTCGCGAGCAGCGAGATCAGCTTTCTCCGGCATGCCCTCGACCATGTCCGCTACCTGACCCTGCGCGACAGCGGCGATGATCCTGAAACCGGCCGCCTTCTCGTCAACGCCCAGGGCCGGGTGCTGGCGTCGACCGCGCCGGCGCGCCGACTGATCCGCGATCGCTGGAGCGGCTGGACCGCCCGCAGCCTACCCGAGGGGCTTGGCGCGACCTCGGGATCGTCCGGCCGCCAACTCGGGACCCAGGGACTGCATGTCGAGCGCCGGGAGCTCGCCGCGCGTGGCGGCGGGGCCCTGTTCGGGCTGACCCTGCGTCCGCTCGCCGCGATCGACCGCCTGACCCCGCGCGAGCGCGAAATTGCCGAAGAGATCGCCAGCGGCCGAACGCATAAGGAGATCGCTCGGGAACTCGGCCTCTCCCCGGCGACGATCCGCAACCATACCCAGGCCATTCTCGCCAAGCTCGGGCTACACAACAAAGCGATGCTTGCAAACGTGATCGGTGGCGGCCGCTCGAGCTGATCCCGCACGGGATGCATCTGCATCATATCGCCGGACCGCCGAGCGGCTTAGAGTCTGACTGAACCGGTCTGCGACCACCCA
>CAIUCF010000137.1 GCA_903897565.1 uncultured Rhodospirillales bacterium
ATCGAGGGTCTCGCCCAGGATTCGCGAGGCCGCGTAGGCGATATCTGCGGGTTCGTCGAGCTTCTGGATGTCTTCGGTCAGGCGGATCAGGGCCTCGCGGCGGGCTTCGGCGAGATGCCGCTCGGTCACATCGGTCGCCGTACCGAACCATTCGACGATCGTGCCCGCGCCATCGAGCAAGGGGATCGCGCGGGAGAACGTCCAGCCGACGCTGCCATCCGTCCGGCGGACCCGATGCTCCATCTGGAAGACGCCCCCTGCCCGGATCGCCCGCTCGAGTTCGGCGAGAATCTTGGGCTGGTCTTCGGCAAAGATGTACTCGTCGAGCCAGGCGATGCTCGGGCTGCCGCGATCCGACAGGAAACCACGACCATCCAGCTGACGCATCTCCGTCCAGTCGGCGTTCATGCGATAGAGGACATCCGAGGTCGCGGTGGTGAGCGCGCGGAAGCGTTCCTCACTGGCGCGTAGGCGGCGATCGGCGAGCACCCGCTCGGTGATATCGATCACGATCGCCATGACGCCGGCTGGACGGTCGCTTTCGTCGAGGATCGGAAAATAATCCAGGTTCATCCAGACCGATTCCAACCGGCCGTGGCGGAAGAGCACGAGTTCCTGCTCCTTGTAGGCCAGGGTGCCACCGGCGAGACCGACCCGCATGACGTTGTCGTTGAAGTCGGCGACCTCCGGCCAGCCCTCGCGCACCTTGGAGCCAAGCAGGCCGGGGTGACGGGTTCCGGCGAAGCTGGAATAGGCGTCGTTGTAGATCATGACGCCGTCGCTCCCCCACAGCAGGACCGTCGGTACCGGTGAGTGCAGCAGCATGTTGACGAGGGTCCGCAGGCTCAGCGGCCAGGTCGCGATTGGCCCGAGTTCCGTCGCCGCCCAGTCGAAGCGGCGAATCAGCGCGCCCAGCTCACCCCCGCCCGTCGGGAATACGGCCCTGAAGTCGCTGCCTTGTGAACGCCCCTCTCCCAAAGCGGTCTCCCTCCGAACCGACCCTCGCTGTCGGCAACCTTCGCGCGTTCGATTTGCGCTCAAATCGGCAAGAAAGTCAGCCCATATCATGCGCCGGCGCGCGACGATTCGAGCCAGGGTGGTGCGACGGCAGCTAATTTTCCATAGAGGCCCGAGCTACTGCCGGGCGCTGGTGCCGCCGTCGATGACGAGGACGGTGCCGTTGCAGTAGCTCGCCTCGTCGGAGCCGAGATAGAGGCAGCCATAGGCCATTTCTTCGGGCGTGCCGGGCCGCTGCATCGGCACCAGCCGGTCGGCGAGTTTCGGATCGTCGAACATGTTGAGCACCGCGGCGACCATCGGCGTGGCGATGTAGCCGGGCGCGATGCAATTGGCGCGGATATTCTCCATCGGATAGGTGACGGCGAGCGACCGGGTCAGGTTGATCATCGCCCCCTTGGCCGCCGTGTAGGTATGGGCCACGGACAGCCCGAGCATGCCGGAGATGCTGGCGACATTGACGATCGCGCCGCCGCCCTGCTTGCGGAACTGCCCAATCGCGGCCCGGCACATATAGAAGCAGCTGTCGAGGTTGAGGTTCATAACCTCGTGCCATTTCTCGGCCGTGGTGTTGACGATGTCGCCCATCGAGCCGGGGCTTTTCTCGAGCCAGCTATAGCCGACGCCCGCGGCATTGACGACGATATCGACCCGGCCGAAGGCCTTGACCGCCGCCGCCATCACCGTGTCGGCGCTGGCTTCGAGCGAGAGATCCGCAGCGACCACGATGCCCTCGCCGCCGGCGGCAGCGACCGTTTCCAGGGTGGCGTCCAGGCTAGACCGGGTGCGGCCGACCCCGACCACTTTGGCGCCCTCGGCGGCGAACAGTTTCATGCAGGCCTGGCCGACGCCGCTGCCCGCTCCGGTGATCACTGCAACCTTGCCTGCAACCCGATTCATGTCCCGCCCTTTTCGTTTCTTGTTTGCCGGCATTGTCCCGTGGGAGGACCGGGCGTGGCAACAGCAAATGCCGACAAAAAATCTCCTCAATATCGCGAGAAGGATGCGCTACCTTCCTCACCAATGAAAAACGAGCCTCCGCGAGGGCGGAGATAGGGAGACATCATGCCGGAATCGACGATGACAGGCGGCGCAGCCGCGGACGACCAGGAACTCGACCTCGCCTGGCTGCGGCAGAAATATCTCGACGAGCGGCAGAAGCGCCTCAACGCACGCGGCATCGGCCAGTATATCGAGGTCAAGGGCGATTTCAGCCGCTTCATCGATGATCCCTATGTCGACGGCCCGCTGGTCCGCGATGCCCTCACCGAGACCGTCGAGGCGATCGTGATCGGCGGCGGCTTCGGCGGCTTGCTGGCCGCGGCAGAGCTGCACAAGATCGGCATCACCGATATCCGGATCGTCGAGAAGGCCGGCGATTTCGGCGGCACCTGGTACTGGAACCGCTATCCCGGCGCGCAATGCGATATCGAATCCTACATCTACATGCCGCTACTCGAGGAAACCGGCTACGTCCCGACCGAGAAATACGCCCATGCCGCCGAGCTGTTCGCCCATGCGCGGCGGATCGGCGAGCATTTCGATCTCTACCGCCGGGCCCTATTCCAGACCCAGATCACCGAGTTGCGCTGGGACGATTCCGATAACCGCTGGGTCGCGCGCACCGATCATGGCGACGTTATTCGGGCGCGCTGGGTGCTGTCGGCCTCCGGCCCGCTCAACCGCCCCAAGCTGCCGGGCATTCCCGGCATCGAGAGCTTCAAGGGCCATACCTTCCACACCAGCCGCTGGGATTACGCCTATACCGGCGGCAACAGCCGCGGCGGCCTGACCGGACTTGCCGACAAGCGCGTCGCCATCATCGGCACCGGCGCCACCGCGATCCAGTGCGCGCCCTATGTCGCCAAGGATGCCAAGCACCTCTATGTCGTGCAGCGCACGCCCTCGACGGTCGATATCCGCGGCAATCGCCCGACCGACCATGAATGGGCGCGCAGCTTGGCCCCCGGCTGGCAGCGCCAGCGCATGGACAATTTCAACCTCATCGTCTCCGGCGCCTGCGTCGAGACCGACCTCGTGCAGGATGGCTGGACCGATCTGTTCAGCGACCTGACATTGGCCTATCTGGCGGGCGACCGCGCCACCCTGGCCCCGGAAGAAATGGCGCGCCTCACCGAGCTTGCCGATTTCCGCAAGGGCAACCGTATCCGCGCCCGGCTCGATCAAGTCGTCCAGGATCCTGCCACCGCCGAGGGTCTCAAGCCCTGGTACGGCATGATGTGCAAGCGGCCGACCTTCAACGACGATTATCTCAAGGCCTTCAACCGCCCCAACGTCACCCTGGTCGACACACAAGGCCGCGGGCTCGACGCCATCACCGAAACCGGGATCGTCTTCGACGGCGTCGAATACCCGGTCGATTGCATCATCTTTGCCACCGGCTTCGAGACCGGCACCGGCTATACCCGCCGCGCCGCCATGGAGGTCCATGGCCGCGCCGGCGAGACCATGAGCCAGCATTTCGCCGCCGGCCTGCGCACCTTCCATGGCTTCCTGACAGATAACTTCCCCAATTTCTTCATGCTCGGCCTCAGCCAGAACGGTTTCAAGCCGAACGTCACCGACATGCTGGCCGAACAATCCGAGCATGTCGTCGGGCTGATCGCCGCGGCGCGCGCCGAGGGCGCCACGGTGATCGAAGCATTGCCCGAGGCCGTCGACGCCTGGGTCGCCACCATCCGCGAGAAATCCGAACTCTCGCGCAAGTTCCTCGCGACCTGCACCCCCGGCTATTTCACCGGCGAGGGCGACATCGACAAGGGCGTGTTCGTTGAGACCTATGGCGACGGCTCACCCGCCTTTTCAGCACTGCTGCAGGCGTGGCGCGACGCCGGCGACCATGCCGGGCTCGAGGTGCGCTGACGCACGAAACAGACACGATCCCAGCGGCAACAAGGAGCACGAAGCAAGATGCCCATGCCCATTTCCCCGCTCGGCCGCCTCAAGGTAGCGGTGACCGTCGACGACATGCTGCAGTTCCGCGGCGTGCCCTATGCCGAGGGCTACAACGCGATGCGGGTCAACAAATCCTTCGTCGAGACCTTCAAGCAGCATGGCCTCGCCGGGATCTACCAGTTCTCCAATACCGGCCCGGCGGAAGACGACCCGGCGCTGCTCAAGGTCTTCGACATGTGGGTCGAGAGCGGCCACCACATCGGCAACCATACCCATCATCACGCCAGCCTCAACTGGCTCGAGCCCGAGCAGTACATCCAGGGCATCGAGATCGCGGACAAGTATATCGGCCGCTGGGTCGACGCCGCGCCGAAGAAATGCTTCCGCTTCTGCATGGATATGTGGGGCGATACCGAGTGCAAATGCGCCGAAGTGCTGCGCTATCTCGGCCAGCGCGACTTCATGCCGGTGCCGGTCAGTGCCGCCTTCCATGATTTCAGCTGGCAGGCCGCCCACCTCCGCCTCGCCCGCCGCGGCTCCGCCGATGATCTCGCCGCGTTCCGAGACAAGTTCGTCGCCAGTGCCGTGCATCAGCTCCGCGTCAGTTCCGCCAATGCCCGCGCCGTGTTCGGCCGCGATCCGGTGATCATCTGGCTGATCCACGGCACCGCGATCGCCGCGGAATGCCTCGACCGCATCCTGACCGCGTTCCGCGACGCCGATGTCGATTTCGTCCCGCTCGACGACGCTATGGCAGACGAGGTCAACAGCACCGTGCCGCCGCGCGTCAGCCCGGAATTCATCTTCCAGATCGAGAAATGGGCGCTCGCCAAGGAGGTGCCGGTCAACGACCTCCACCCGCTGGCGCTGACCGAAATCGAATCCCTCTATCC